>JAYTHS010000001.1:0-2176 GCA_043732345.1 Frankiales bacterium
GACCTGATCGGCACCCGCAAGCCTCAGAGCTATTACCGCAGTATCGTGTGGGGCACCGGCCCGCGCGTCGCCGCCTTCGTGGACGCCGTCCCTTCGGGCGATCTGGGCTACAAGGTCAGCGGCTGGGGCTGGCCCGACGACCGCTCCTCCTGGACCTGGCCCGGTACGGAGGGAAAGACGCGCACCGTCCGCGTCTATGCCAACACCCCGCGCGTCCGCCTGCTGCTGAATGGCCACGATCTGGGCGAGAAGGAAACGACGCGGGCGACCCAGGACACCGCCACTTACGCCGTCCCCTACGCGCCTGGCACTCTGGTCGCCGTCGGCCTGAACGCCGACGGCATCGAGGCCGCCCGCTGGACCCTGCAAACGACCGGCCCCGCCGCCGCCCTGCGCTTGACGCCGGAGCGGACCGTCATCGCCGCCGACGGTCAGGACCTCGCTTATGTTCAGGTCGAGGCGCTTGACGCTGGGGGCCACCTGGACCCGAACGCCGCCGCCCAGATCCACTTCACCCTGACCGGGCCGGGCCGCATCGTCGCCGTCGGCAGCGGGGACCCGCGCAGCTTGGAGAGCTTCCAGCGGCCCGAGCGCCGCACCTTCCGGGGCCGCTGCCTGGTCATCCTCCAGTCCTCTACCCGCGCCGGCCTCCTCCGCCTGAGCGCCCGCGCCGACGGCCTGAAAGGGACCGCGACAGTCGTGACCGTGCGATAGATTTCCGCTGACTTACGCCGGGGGTGTAGAGACCCCCGGCACGAGGCCTCAAAGGAACAGAACAACCTAATGCGACCCGCTCCCCTCATGACATTTGCCGCTCTCGTTGCCCTGCTGACTGCTTCCTCGTCCCACGCCGCCCCCCCTCGTAACGCTCCGCCCGCCCTCACCGCCGACGGCGTCGCCCTGCACGGAAAGCCCGCCATCCTGCTCATCGGCACCTTCCAGCCTTCCCGCACCGACCCTTCCGACTGGGACCGGCGGCTCGCGCAGTTCGCCGCTTCCGGCTACAACACCTTGGACTGCCTCGTGCCTTGGAACTTCCACGAACCCGAAGAAGGCCGCTTCGACTTTGCCTCGCCCACCCACGATCTGCCCCGCTTCCTGCGGCTCTGCCAAAGACACCATTTGGCCGTCTTCCTGCGCTCCGGCCCCTACGTCTGCGACGAGTGGGACGGCGGCGGACTCCCCGCCTGGCTCATCCCCAAGCCCGGCCTCGGCGTTCGCCGCCCCGACGCCCGCTACCTCGCCTGCGTCCGCGCATGGGTGCGCGCCTTGGACGCCGCCGTCTTGCCCTATCAGGCCACGCGCGGCGGGCCGATCATCCTGAACCAACTGGAAAACGAGCTGGACTTCTACGACCCCGCCGGCTCCAATGACGACCGCCGGACCTACCTCAGCGCCCTGCGCGACTACGCCCGTCAGGACGGCCTGGACATTCCCCTCACCGCCTGCGTCGGCAGTCCCGGCAGCGATGACGGCCCGCTGCGCCGCGCCATGGGCCTCACCGACGGCATCCTCCCCACTGGAAACTTCTACGGTGGCGGCGCCGTCGAAGCAAAAGCGCGGAGCTTCATCGCCGCCGTCCACGCCGCCCACTCCGCCGACGGCACTTCCCTGGCCGCCCTCCCCGTCGTCTGCTCCGAGACCGGCCAGGACGAGGCCGGGCCGCGTCGCCTGCTCGCCGCCGGTCTGAAAGGCGTCTCGCCCTTCAACTTCGTGTCCGGCTCGAACGCCCTGTTCAACAACGGCGACACCAACTGGAACAGCCCGATCGCCTACATCAGCACGTCTGTTGATTTCGGCGGCATGATCAGCTTCAGCGGCGTCCAGGCGCCCGGCTGGTATGCCGCCCGCCGCCTAGCCGGCTTCGTCAACACGGCGGGCGACGCCCTGACCCGCGCCTCGTCCGACACGAGCTGGGAGGGCGGATTTTCTGCTTCTAATGCCGCCCTCGGTGCCGACGAGGGCGGCGGTAAGCCCCGCCGCTTGTACCGATTGTCCGCGCCCAACGGCCCGCAGTTCGTGTTCCTATGGAACGGCGGCGGCAAGCCCCAGGCGACCACGCTGACGGCCGGGGCACTCATCCTGCCGCGCCATTCTGCGCTTTCCGTCGCGCCCGGCTACGACCAGATCGTGCCGCTCAACCTATCTTTAGCCGCCTGGGGCCTCCCCGGCGTCA
>JAYTHS010000002.1:0-2171 GCA_043732345.1 Frankiales bacterium
GAGCCGAGCAGCCGCTCAAGGGCCACCTCGACGTCCTCACGCCAGGACACGGTGCTCTTGAGCTCCAGTCGCAGCCGCGGGTAGCGGTGGTGCGGCCGGACGGTCTTGAAACCGACCGCCTTGAGGTGCTCGGCGGGCAGCACGCACGCCGCCCGCTCCCACTTGAGGTCACCGAAGGCCTCGATGGCCTTGACGCCCCGGCGAGTCAGGTCCTTCGCGACCGATTGCACCAGCATCCGGCCCAGGCCGCCGCCCGCGAAGTCGGGCAGCACGTGACCGGCCATAAGCAGCACCGCATCCGCGCTGACCGGCGAGGTCGGGAAGGCGACCGAGCGGGGGACGTACATCGGTGGGGCGTACATCACGAAGCCAGCCGGCACTCCGTCGACGTAGACGACCTTGCCGCAGGAGCCCCACTCAAGCAGCGTCGCGGAGACCCACGACTCCTTCTCGAACGCCGTGTCCCCGGCCTCGAGCGCCTTGTCGTACGCCATCGGGTCGAGCTCCCAGAACACGCAACGGCGGCAGCGCGTGGGCAGGTCGTCCAGGTTGTCCAGGGTGATGTTGACCGCGCGCCGGCTCACGGGGCGGACCCCGCTTCCGAGACCGCGTCCGGGACCACGACCGCCGGGGACACCAACAGGCCCACGACCCAGCCACCCGCGACCCCGAGCAGCAGCCCGGCGCCAGCCAGCAGCCACCCGCGCGAGGACGTCACCCGATCAGGGTAGGCGCCTGCGCTGCCGAGAAGAAAGGCTCGCCGCTCCCCGGTACCGTGAGTCCATGTCAGGGGTGACGCTGGACGCCTTCACCGGTCGCTACGCCGCGCGCACCGCCGGGATGACCACCTCGGAGATCCGCGCCCTGTTCGCTGTCGCCAGCCGACCCGAGGTCGTCTCGCTGGCCGGCGGCATGCCCTACACGACAGCCCTCCCGCTCGACGCCGTCGGCAAGCTGCTGTCAGACCTGCTCGCGACCCGGGGCGCGCAGGCGCTGCAGTACGGCTCCGGGCAGGGCGACCCGGCGCTGCGCGAGATGATCTGCGAGGTCATGGCGCTCGAGGGCGTCGTCGGCTCCCCGGACGACGTCGTGGTCACGGTCGGCAGCCAGCAGGCGCTGGACCTCGTGACGCGGATTTTCTGCGACCCCGGTGACGTCGTGGTCGCCGAGGCCCCGTCGTACGTCGGGGCGCTCGGTACCTTCGCGGCCTACCAGGCTGACGTCGTGCATGTGCCCATGGATGCCGCAGGGCTCGTCCCCGCGGCACTGCGCGAGGCGATCGCGGCGGTGGCGGCTTCGGGTCGACGCGCCAAGTTCCTCTACACGATCCCCAACTTCCACAACCCGGCCGGGACCTCGCTGGCGGCCACCCGACGTACCGAGGTCCTCGAGATCTGCCGTACGGCGGGGCTGCTCGTGCTCGAGGACAACCCCTACGGGCTGCTCGGCTTCGACGGGCCACCCGTGCCGGCGATCAGGTCGCACGGCGCCGAGGAGCACGTGATCTACCTCGGCAGCTTCAGCAAGACCTTCGCCCCCGGGCTGCGGGTCGGCTGGGTGCTCGCGCCGCATGCGGTACGGGAGAAGCTGGTGCTGGCGAGCGAGGCCAGTGTGCTCTGCCCGCCGGCGATCAACCAGATGCTCGTCACGGAGTACCTCTCGACGCAGGACTGGCGCGGGCAGGTCGAGGTCTTTAAGGACCTCTACCGCGAGCGACGCGACGCGATGCTCGACGCGCTCACGACCCTGATGCCGGTCGGGACCACGTGGACCCGCCCGGCCGGCGGGTTCTACGTGTGGACGACGCTGCCCGAGGGGCTCAACGCCAAGGTGATGCAGCCGCGGGCCCTGACCGCGCGGGTCGCCTACGTGCCGGGGGTCGGGTTCTACAGCGACGGCCAGGGCGCGCAGGAACTGCGGCTGTCGTACTGCTTCCCCGAGCCCGACCGGATCCGCGAGGGCGTGCGGCGGCTCGCGGGCGTCGTCGAGGCCGAGCTGGACCTGCTGTCGACGTTCGGCCCGACCGCCGTGCGCGCGCTGAGTCCCCGCGGCCCCGGCGCCTCGACCCCGGCGCCCAACACCGCCTGACCCCGGGCTCACCCACCCACGGGCCCCGGTCCGCCCGCCCGCCCACAGGCCCCGGTCCGCCCGCCTCATCCTCATGATCAACG
>JAYTHS010000003.1:0-2162 GCA_043732345.1 Frankiales bacterium
ATCCTTCGGGGCCGGCCCTGCTGGACCGGCCGAGCGGGCTACTTGTAGCGGTAGACGATGCGTCCGCGCGTGAGGTCGTAGGGGGAGAGCTCCACGACCACGCGGTCCTCGGGCAGGATCCGGATGTAGTGCTGCCGCATCTTGCCGCTGATATGGGCCAAGACCTTGTGGCCGTTCTGCAGCTCCACACGGAACATCGCGTTGGGGAGCGGCTCGACGACACGGCCCTCGATCTCGATGGCCCCGTCCTTCTTCGGCATGTCCTCCGCGATCCGGTGCTGTCTGTCCTGCAGGATGACCCGACGCTGCAGGAGCGCAGGCACGCCGAGGGTGGCCGGTCGTAGACCGACGGCTCATCGTACGTGATGCGCCCGTCGGGACCAAACCCGGCACCCCTGCGCCGACTCAGCGCAAGCGCGACACGCCACCGTCTGCGGCGGTCAAGACCCAGGGGCCGTCCGGCGTGACCGCGACGGTGTGCTCCCAGTGTGACGCCTGCAGGCCGTCCGCGGTCACCACGGTCCAGTCGTCGTCCAGCAGCACGGTCTCGGGGCTGCCCAGCGTGGCCATCGGCTCGACGGCCAGCACGATGCCGACCGTGAGCGCCATCCCCCGGCCCGGCCCGTGCGGGGCGACGTTCGGGACGTACGGCGGTTCGTGCATCGACCGCCCGATCCCGTGGCCGGTATAGTCCTCGAGCAGGCCATACCCGAGCGGGCGGACGACGGCCTCGACGGCCGCACCGATGTCGGAGAGCGCTCCACCGGGCCGTACCGCGGCGACCGCTGCCCATAGCGCCCGCTCGGTCGCGTCGTTCAGGGCCAACACCTCGGGGCTGCAGGGGCCGACCGGGACCGTGACCGCCGCGTCCCCGTGCCAGCCGTCGACGATGGCGCCCATGTCGATCGAGCACAGCTCACCCTCCTCCAGCACCCGCTCTCCCGGGATGCCGTGGACGACCTCCGCCCCGACGGAGGAGCAGATGACCGCGGGAAAGCCCGGCGAGCCGTAACCCAGGAACGAGGACGTCGCCCCGGCCCGGGCCAGGACGTCCCGGGCGATCTGGTCCAGCTGCCCGGTCGTGACACCGGGCCGCACAGCCTCGCTCATGCGCGCCAGGGCCTCGGCGACGACGAGTCCGGCGATCCGCATCTTCTGCACCTGCTCGGTGGTCTTCACCGTCACGCCCCGGGGCCGGCGGCGCAGACTCACGGCCGAGGCGGCAGGAGCGGTCGCAGCGCGTCGATGGCCCGCTGGGTCACGTCGTCGACGGGCCCGGTCGCGTCGATCCCCACGAGCAGGCCACGCTCGGCGTACCACGTCGTCAGGGGGGCCGTCTGCTCGTCGTAGACGTCGAGGCGGTTCAGGACGGTGCCGGCCTGGTCGTCGTCACGCTGGTAGAGCTCCCCGCCGTCCAGGTCGCAGACCCCGGGCTGGGCAGGCGGGTCGAAGTCAACGTGCCAGATGTGGTTGCAGGACCGGCAGGTACGGCGGCCGGACAGCCGTCGGACCACCTCGTCCTTCTCCACCACGAGCTCCAGCACGACATCCAGCTTGGCGCCGGCCGACTCCTGCAGCACGTCGTCCAGCACCGTGGCCTGCGGGACGTTCCGGGGATAGCCGTCCAGCAGGAAGCCGTGGCCGGCGTCGGCCTCCCCCAGCCGCAGCCGGACCATGTCCACGGTGATGGCGTCCGGGACCAGGTCCCCTCGGTCCATGAAGGCCTTGGCCTGCAGACCGAGCGGTGTCCCCTCACTCACGTTGGCGCGGAAGATGTCGCCGGTCGAGATCTTCGGGACCTGCAGATGCTCGGCGATGAACTGCGCCTGCGTGCCCTTGCCGGCGCCGGGAGGCCCGACCAGCACGAGCCGCACTAGCCGTTCACCACCGCGTGACACCGGCGCCACGACCGCTTGCCGGGCAGGGACATCAGCGCAGGAAGCCTTCGTAGTTGCGCAGCATGAGCTGGCTCTCAACCTGCTTGACGGTCTCCAGGCCGACGCCCACGACGATCAGGACGGCCGTGCCGCCGAAAGGCACCCGGTTGGCACCAGCCGTGAGGTTGAACAGCAGCAGCGGCAGCACAGCCACGAGGCCCAGGTAGAGCGCACCGAAGCTCGTGATGCGGCTCAGGATGTAGTCGAGGTACTCCGCCGTCGCCC
>JAYTHS010000004.1:0-2155 GCA_043732345.1 Frankiales bacterium
GCCAAGCGGATCCTGGCCGAGGGCAACCTGCTGGGTCTGTACCCGGAGGGCACCCGGAGCCCTGACGGCCGCCTCTACCGGGGCAAGACCGGGGTTGCCCGGATGGCCTTGGAGGCCGGCGTGCCGGTCATCCCGGTGGCCATGATCAACACCGACGTCGTCCAGCCCACCGGGCAGAAGATCCCGACCCTCGGGCGGGTCGGCGTGAGGGTGGGCCGGCCCCTGGACTTCAGCCGCTACGCGGGGATGGAGGACGACCGCTTCGTCCTGCGCTCCATCACCGACGAGATCATGTACGAGCTCATGCTGCTCTCCGAGCAGGAGTACGTCGACACCTACGCGACCAAGGCCAAGGCCGACCTCGCGGACGCCCGCTCTGCCGCGGAGGAGTCCCTCGTGGCCGCCGAGCTACCCGGGTCGCGGCCGCAGCGCCGTGCGAGCTGACGGCCGTCTCCCGGCTCGACGAGGCGCTCTGGCGCGCGGTGAACGGCTTCCGCCTCGCCTCTCTGCTGTACGCCGGTGGATCCCTGCTGGCCCACCGGCGCGGCTGGTCCCGGCCCGGGCTGGGCCTCGCGGTGCTCGTCGCCATGGCGCTCTGGACGGCTGTCGTGGTGCTGCGCCGACCCGGCCCACGGCTGCTGGTGGCCGACCTCGCGATCGCCGTGTTCGCCCTGCTGCTGTCGGTCCCCGTCCTCGGGCACGCCGCCGTCCAGCGCGGTGACCCGACGCTCACGGTCTCCTGGGCGGCCGGCCCCGTCATCGGCTGGGCAGTGCTGCGCGGGCGTTGGACGGGGCTCGTGGCGGCGGCGGCCGTCGGGGTTGCCGCGGTCGTCGAGCGAGGCGGGGTGCACCAGGCCACCGTCTCCTCGTGCGTCCTGCTGCTGCTGGTCGGTGGGGTGGTTGGGGTCGTCGTCGAGCTGGCCCGGGAGGCCGAGCAGGTCCAGGCCGCGGCGGTCGCGGTCCAGGCGGCCACTGCGGAGCGGGAGCGGCTGGCGCGGCAGGTCCACGACGGGGTCCTGCAGGTGCTGGCGCTGGTCAGCCGCAGCACGTCCGACCCGCAGCTGGCCGACCTGGCCGCCGGGCAGGAGCAGGCGCTGCGCCGGCTGGTGGCCGGCCCCGCGCCGGTCTTCGCCGGGGTCGCCGACCTGGTCGGGCTGCTGCCGGCCCGCCCCGGGGTGGAGGTGTCCGCGCCGGCAGGTCCGGTGTGGCTGCCTGCCGCGATGGCGGCCGAGCTGGCGCAGGCCGTGACGGCCACCGTCGACAACGCCCTGCAGCACGGCGGGACGACGGCCTGGCTGCTCGTCGAGGACGAGGACGACGCGGTGACGGTGAGCGTCCGCGACGATGGGCCGGGGATCGCGCCGGGCAGGCTCGAGCAGGCCGCCGCCCAGGGACGGCTCGGCGTGGCGCGGTCCGTACGGGGACGCCTCGCGGACCTCGGTGGCACCTTCTCGGTCGTGAGCACGCCGGGCCAGGGGACGGAGGTGGAGCTGCGTGTCCCTCGCTGACCCACCGGTCCCCGCAGCCTGGCGGGTCGTCGTGGCCGACGACCACCCGATCTGGCGCGACGCGGTCGAGCGGGACCTCGCGGCCGCCGGACTGCTCGTGGTGGGCAGCGCCGGGGACGGGGACAAGGCGGTCCGGGTCTGCACAGCCACCCGCCCCGACGTGCTGGTGTGCGACCTGCAGATGCCGGGGCGGACGGGCGTCGAGGTCGCGCGGGCCGTCGTACGGCTGGGGGTGGCCGTCCTGGTGCTGAGCGCCTCGGGGGAGCAGGCCGACGTGCTGGAGGCCGTCAAGGCCGGGGCCCGGGGCTACCTGCTCAAGAGCGCCGGGGCCACCGAGCTCGTCGAGGCGGTCCGTCGTACGGCCGTGGGGGAGGCGGTGTTCACGGCGGGGCTGGCGGGGCTGGTGCTGGGGGAGTACCGCCGGACGGCCGGCGACCCGGCGGCGCCGTCGCTGACCCCGCGCGAGACCGAGGTGCTGCGGCTGGTCGCCAAGGGCCTGACCGCGAGGCAGGTCGCCGAGCGGCTGGTCCTGAGCCACCGGACCGTCGAGAACCACGTCAACAACACCCTGTCCAAGCTGCAGCTGCACAGCCGCACCCAGCTGGTCCGGTACGCCATCGAGAACGACCTGGGCTGACCCGCCGCGA
>JAYTHS010000005.1:0-2151 GCA_043732345.1 Frankiales bacterium
GGAGCCAGGGCCCAACCCGTCGCGCGGACGACGCCAGGGGTGATCTCCTGCGTCGATTCGAACGAACCCACCGGCGGTGTGGCCCCGGTCGGCGGAACCACGCCGTTGCCGAAAACCGTACCCACGACGGTCGTCAGGGTCTCGCCGCCGTAGGCGTAGGACTGGTCCTGTGAGTACTCGGACAGGAAGGCCACCGCGAAGCGCGCGTCCGGGCCGAGGATGCCGGTGGTGTGCAGGCGTCGCAGGCCCTCCTGACAGCACATCCAGCCCTGCTTGACACCGAAGCTCTGACCGCTGCCGAGCGCGTCCGGGATGCCGAAGAACTGGTAGAAGCCGTCAGTGCCGTTGGCCGTGGCCGAGCGCATGAGGGACAGCAGGTAGTCGCGGTCGTCGGGGACGAGACCGCCGGACAGCATGCCCTCGTAGAAGCTCACCACGTCGTGCGCGGTGATCTGGAACATGCCCCAGTAGCCCGCGGTGGGCGGCGCGGCCACCCCGGGGAGGCCGTACTTGCGGGCGACGTCGGCGACGATCTGGACGGAGCCGTACCTGCTGTAGAGCGAGGACATCGCGTCGTCGTCCGAGCTGCGGACCATCGACTCCATCAGGGCGACGTCGTCCGCGCTGAGCGTGATGGAGCCCTGCCGCGCCCGGTCGAGGAGGTTCTCGGCCACGAAGATCTTGACGATGGACGCCGAGCGCATCTGGGTGCTGGCGAACCCGTTCTCGTAGAGCTGGCCCGTCTGCCGGTCCAGCACCGAGATGCCGACCTGCCCGCGCCCGGCGGCGTAGGCGGAGGCCGCCGCGACGGCCGCCGTCAAGTCAGGGTTGGCGGAGGCCGGGGCGGCGAGCACGACGGACAGTCCGGAGGCGAGCAGCGCCGCGCTGAGCAAGGCCGCGACTCGGCTGCGCCAGCTCACCCGCAGCTCGCGGTCAGTGCGAGCTTTCCGGAGGGCTCGGTTGTCCCCGCGGTCACCATAGCCCCGCTGAGGGTGAGCTTGCCCGACTGCACCGCCATGGCGACCTTGGTCAGGGTGTTCGCGGACGTGGTCCCGTCCGGCGCGCGCAGCACGCTCGAGCCGCCTGTGCCGTCGAAGGTGGTGGTGTCGGTGGAGCCGTCAGCGAGGCGGGCGACGAACG
This sequence comes from Frankiales bacterium, assembly GCA_043732345.1. Classification (GTDB taxonomy): domain Bacteria; phylum Actinomycetota; class Actinomycetes; order Mycobacteriales; family SCTD01; genus RYN-111. Next base: position 1,141 of record JAYTHS010000005.1, read on the forward strand.
TGCTGCCCGACGGGGACGTGGTGCAGGTTCCCGTGACGTTCTCGTTGAACCCGACGAGCCCAGAGACGGTCAGGTTGAGGTGGCCGCGGAGCGACGTCCCGGTGAGCCCGGCGAGCAGGCGCAGGTGTTCGGCGGCGGCGGGGTCCGCAGGTGCAGGGGCCAGTGCCTCGGTACCGGGCAGGGCGGAGACCGCCACGGTCGAGCTCGGGGCTGCCTGGAGGCGGCTGGTCCCGGAGGTCGACGGGCTCCGGTCGCCGGAGGTCGAGGGGTTCGTCACGGAGCCGCCTTCGGCGGTGCATCCGGACAGCAGGACCACGGCGGCGAGGGCGGTCGCACCGCGCCGGCGTGCCAACAGCGTTGCGTACATGAATGGAAGGTATCGGGTAAGTGAATGTTAAGAGGTATTCAGGCGACATTCTTAGACCACTATTAAAAGTGAATGTCGGAGCAATGTTTAGTGTTTATTTTCACATCAGGCAAGAGCTGCCCCGGGCCGTCGAACGGCAGCAGGGCCTGCACCGGTGGGAACTCGGATGCGTCGGGCCCGGATCAGCCGTCGGCGCCGGGCAGGACCACTTCGCGAGCGCGTCAGCCGGCGGTGACCTGACGGCACCCGAGCAGGGTGTTTCCCGCGCCGCCGCCGGTGGTGATCGCGTAGGCGCAGAACGTGTGTGCGCCGTCGGCGCCGAGCGGCAGCACAGCCTGGAACCCGTGCGACCCCGGGTACGCGGGGTAGGCGAGGCTGACGTCGGGCCGGGCCTGGTCGGCGCGGTAGCCGGCGTGCCCGGTCGTGGCGGTGGCCCCCAGGTCGTAGACGTGCACCTCGACGAGCTCACCGGGCGTGTTCGGGTTCAGCGCCCAGCCGGTGAGGGTGACCGACCCGGCCGACCCGGCCGACCCGGCCGACCCGGCCGAGACGGTGACGGAGTCGAGCACGCCGAAGGCATTGCGCACCTCGAGCGTCCGGCACCCCAGCTGGGGGTTGCTGCGCGGCAGCAGCACGGTGATCCC
>JAYTHS010000006.1:0-20526 GCA_043732345.1 Frankiales bacterium
CGTGGGGGCGCCCCACTTCTTCTCCAGGACGACGTTGCGGCCCTTCGGGCCGAGGGTGACCTTGACGGCGTCGGCGAGCTGGTTCATGCCGCGCTCGAGACCGCGACGGGCCTCTTCGTTGAAGGCGATCAACTTGGACATCTGTGGGTTCCTCCGGGGTGCAGGTCGATCTCCGCGCAGCGCCCGCGACGGACGACCGGGTTTCCGGCCTCGCCGGGAGATCTGGCACTCAGGGGGGCCGAGTGCTACCGCCTATGTTGGCACTCTCACCCTGAGAGTGCAAGGAGACCAGGCTCAGGTGGCGAGGTTGAGCGCCGCGGCGTCCCTGACGAGGGCTGTGAACGCCGCCTCGTCGACGACCTGGCCCTCGCGCAGGTCGACGGCCCGCCGGACCTTGCCCTCCAGGCTCGAGGTGAACAGCCCCGCCGGGTCCTCAAGCGAGGCGCCCCTCGCGAAGGTGAGCTTCACCGCCGCTTTGTTCGTCTCGCCGGTGCAGACGATCCCGCCCCGGGACCACACCGGTACGCCGGCGGGGTTGGCGGGCCTGACCCACGTGCGCTCCTCGACGATCCTGGGGTCCGCCGCGAGGACCACCTCGCGGACCCGCTGCAGGGTGGCCACCCGCCAGTCCGGCGGGTCGTCCCCGGGTGCCCCGCCTGCCGACTCCCCGCTCATTGGCTGTCCCCCTGCTGCTGCTGGGCTTCGACGCAGTGTGACGCCTGCCGCGGGGGACGCAGCCATCCGGGGCCTCGCGTCGCCCGAAGGCGCAGTGTGAGCCCCGACCCGCCGAGCCCCGACCTGCTGAGCCCCGACGCGCTCACCCCGGGCGCGCTGACCCCCGACGCGCTGACCCCCGACGCCAGCGTCCATGCCCTGGGCACCCCCGCGCCGTACGGCGGCGTCGACCGCCACGGCGGCGTGATCACCCGCCGGGACATCGCACGTCTGGCGCTGGCTCTCACAGCCGCCGGCGCGGGTGCCATCCACCTCGCGCTCGGTCCGGAGCACCTGCGCGAGTGGGTGGTCCTGGGCGCCGGGTTCTACGCCTCGGGTGTGCTGCAGCTGCTCTGGGCAGGGGCCCTGGTACGGCGGGAGAGCCGCCTGCTCACCGCTCTGGGCGCCCTCGGCTCGCTGGCGTTCATCATGGTCTGGGTGGTCTCGCGCACGAGCGGGCTGCCTGTGGGGCCGGAGGCCTTCGCCCCCGAGGCGGCCGGGGTCGCGGACCTGGTCTGCGTCGGACTGGAGGTGGCCACCGTGCTCGGGGCCTTCGTGCTGCTGCGGCGCCCGACCGCTGGCCTCACCCCTGCCCGCCGCCACGTCGCGCGGGCCCTCGTGGCCGCAGCGGCGGCCGTGGTCCTGGGGAGCACCGGCGTCGCAGTGGCCGCCCCGGGTCACGCCCACGGGTCGAAGGCGCCGTGCCCGGCCAGGGCTGTCCCGACAGGTGTCGACGCCAACCACAACACGGCCGACGACGGGGTGGAGGCGTTCTTCGCCTGCCAGCTGCGGCACGAACACGACGGCGGGCATGTCGGGTACCGCCCGCAGCCGCTGCGCTGAGCCCGGGCCGTTGTCGCCGGGCGCAACCGGAACGACGTAAGAGCTGAGCCCCGGAGGAAGCCGCTCGACCGGGGCGCCCCTCGTACGTGGGTGGAGCAGGTGGGGCGCACGTCGTACCTCGGTCGGCGGCGGGCCGCAGTCCCGAGCCCCTCTCGCGGGCCCGGGTCAGCCCTGGCCGGCTCCCGAGCGGGTGAAGGCGCCGTACGACGGAGGGATCGTGACCGTCGGGACGCTCGTCAGGGCGGTCGCCTCGATGGTCTTCAGGCCGTCGCCGGTGTTGTAGAGCACCGTCTCGGCATCGGGGTCGACAAGCCCGGCGCGCAGCAGCTGGCGCAGCGTGGCGACCGTGACGCCCCCGGCGGTCTCGGCGAACACGCCCTCAGTCTCGGCGAGCAGCTGGATCCCCTCGACCAGCTCGGCGTCGCTGACGTGGCCCATGGCCCCCCCCGTGCGGCGCACGACGTCCAGGGCGTAGGGCCCGTCCGCGGGGTTCCCGATGGCCAGCGAGCGGGCGATGGTGTGCGGCTTGACCGGCTTGACGGTGTCCCAGCCGTTCTCAAAGGCCGTCGCGATCGGTGAGCAGCCGGTCGCCTGGGCCCCGAAGACCTTGTACGGCGACGCCTCGACCAGGCCCAGCCGGGTGAGCTCGCCGAAGGCCTTGTCGACCTTGGTGAGCAGCGACCCGGACGCCATCGGGATGACGACCTGCTGCGGCAGCCGCCAGCCGAGCTGCTCGGCGACCTCGTAGCCCAGGGTCTTGGAGCCCTCGGCGTAGTAGGGCCGGACGTTGACGTTGACGAACGCCCACTCCTCGTTCTCGGCGATCTCGCTGCAGAGCCGGTTGACGTCGTCGTAGTTGCCCTCGACGGCCACCAGGGTCTGGCCGTAGACGGCGGTCTGCACGACCTTTCCCTGCTCGAGGTCTGAGGGGATGAACACGACGGCCTTCAGGCCGGCAGCGGTGGCGTGGGCGGCCACCGAGTTGGCCAGGTTGCCGGTCGAGGCGCAGGAAACGGTGGTGTAGCCGAACGCCCGGGCCGCGGACAGGGCAACCGATACGACCCGGTCCTTGAAGGAGTGCGTCGGGTTGCCGCTGTCGTCCTTGACCCACAGCGTCTTCATACCCAGCGCCGCGGCCAGGCGGGGGGCCGGACGCAGCTGCGTCATGCCGGCGCCGAGGTCGACCCGGGTGGCGAGGTCCTGGCCGGCGGGCAGCAGCCCGGCGTAGCGCCAGATGGTCTGCGGACCCGCCTCGATCGACGCCCGGGTGACCAGGCGCAGGCGCTCCTCGTCGTACGCCACCTCGAGGGGGGCGAAGCACTGGCTGCAGACGTGGACCGGTGCCAGCGGGACGACCGCCTTGCACTCGCGGCACACCAGGCCGACGGCGGGGGAGCCGGCGAACGCGGCGGGGACGGCAACGCTGGTCATGGGATCTCCTCATCTTCCCCGCTCGAGGCGGGACGGACGTGGCACCTGGCAGCGTGCTGCTGGTTGCCGGGGCGTCATCGGGCCGTATCCCTGGTGCCCCTCGGGATGAGACGTGCTGTTCAGTTGTGAGGTACGCGCCTAAGGCTACCGGAGCGCGGCGGCCTGTCCCGTCGAGGTGGCGCGGCTGCGGCGGAAGAGCCGGAAGCGCGCGGCGGCGTCGCCGAGCGAGGCCGCGACCGCCCAGGCGCTGTGCAGCGGCGCAGCGGCGCAGCGGCAGGACCTCCCGCAGCCGAGGACGCGCGGGCGCGCCGCGGCTGACGTCAGGCCGGGTAGTCGCGGGTGACCACGAGCGTCAAGCCCCGTCCAGGGAGGCCGGCGAAGCGCGGTGCGACCCGCCCGACCCCGAACTGCCGCGCCAGCCGTACGGCGGAGACCTGCTGTCCGAAAGCCCAGTAGACGGTGGTCCGGGCCACCCGGCCCCGGAAGTTACCGACGACTGGCGTCGGCCAACCGCCAGCGCGAAGCCGGGCCGCGGCCCGGTCGGCCAGGCCCGCCACCCGGCTGTTGTTGAGCACCGTGACCGGCAGAACCGGGGCGACCGCCGCGGGGGCTGGTGGCGGGGACGCCGCAGGGCTCGCCGGGGCGGGGGTCGTCAGGGGCGGGCTCGTCAGAGGCAGGGCCTTCGGGGTCGCGGTGGGCGCGGCCGGGCTCGGGGCGGGGGCAGACGGGCCGGGGGAGGGCGGCGTCGTCGGGCTCGGCACGGTGCTGGCGGCGGCCGTGCCGACGCCGCTCGGCAGGGAGACGACGGCGCCCGGGCCGTCGTCCGCGCTGCGGTTGCCGGCGAGCAGGTTCAGCGCGCCGACACCGAGCAGGACAGCCAGCAGGGCGACGACCGCCCCGGCGAGCGCCCGGCCGCGCGCGCTGGCCTGCTGCTGGGCCGCCCGGGCCCGGCGACTGCCCACCGGACGGTCCGTCGTACCCGCCGCGGAGGCCGTCGAAATGGCCGTCGAAGTGACCGTCGCGGTGGCCGCAGCCATGACGCCGGCGACGGGTGCTGCAGCGCCCGCCACCGGCAGCGTCCCGGGGTCCGCTGGCACCGGCCTCGGAATCGGGGGCGGGGCCGTCCTGCGCAAGGCCGGCGAGATCGGTACGGCTCGGCGTGGCGGGTGCCCAGGGGCGGGGGTCGTGGGGGCGGGGGTCGTGGGGGCGGGGGTCAGCGGAGTGTCGACGGAGGTCTCGACGGCGGGAGGCCCGACGACAACAGGCCTGGGCGTCACCGCCTCGGGGACGGGTGGCGCAGCCAGGGACGGCACGTCGTCGGGGTCACTCCGGTGGCTTGCCTGGGCCCGCCACCAGGCGTCGGAGCCGGTGTCGAAGCCGGCCCCGTCGAAAGGCGAGTCGTCGGCGGCGGGCTCGGCGTTCTCGACGTCAGGGAACCCCCAGTCGTCACCCGGGGGGTCGTCGGTCGGCTCGTCGCTGCTCGCCACGCCGGTCAGACGTCGATGCCGAGCCGACGGGCGCTACGGCTGCGCTGCCGCGTCGTGCGCAGTCGGCGCAGTCGCTTGACCAGCATGGGGTCCGCGACGAGCGCCTCCGGACGATCGAGCAATGCGTTCAGCACCTGGTAGTAGCGGGTCGCGCTCAGGTCGAACAGGTCCTTGACGGCCTGCTCCTTGGCACCGGCGTACTTCCACCACTGCCGCTCGAAGGCCAGGATCGCGAGCTCGCGCTCGTCGAGGCCGGCGGCCGGGCGGGACGGGTCGGGGGCGACGGCGGCGGAGCTGTCCACGGATCCTCCGAGATAATGACAACGGTGTTGTTCCACGATGCCACAGGTTCACCCGCTGGAGTTCGCACGACGGGCAATCAAGGATGTCATGATCTTGGCCGAGGGAGTCATGACGCTGCGGAACGCTGGGGTGTGGCGCTACTGCTGGTCACCACCGACCTGCTCTCGGTGGCGCTCGGCGGTTTGGCCGCCGACACCCCGCCGCTGCAGACCGGCGCCGTGGCGGTGGCGCTGGTCGTAGCTCGCGCACCCGGAGTACGGCCTGCTCCCGATCGGGATGCCGGACGACGACCCGCAGCTCGGGCCCGAGGAGCTCTCCGTCCCCGTCCTGGGCGGCTCCGACGAGCTGGCCGAGGTGCTCGTCACGTTCCTCGTCCGCAACGTTCGCCGTTGCCGGAGCGAGCGCTCAGCGGCCCCGGCCAGCCGGTGCACCACCCGGCCCAGCGGCCCGGGTCACGACGCCGCCGTGACGGCCGAGCTGGTCGACGTCCTGATCCGCCGGCTGTCCGATCCGGCGCTGCTCGAGGACCAGGGTCGGGCCGCCAGGGCGCTCGCGGAGCGCGAGCTCGACGTCCAACAGACCTGGCAGGGCCTGGCAGCCGTCTACGCCCGAGCCCTCGGTCAGGCGCCTCAGGGGTAGAGGCCCCGGGTGCGGTGGGCGTCGGCGACCCGGCCCACGCCGATCATCTGCGCGGCGGTCCGCAGCGAGACCCCCCGGTCGGTGGCCAGCGCGCTGACCTCGGCGTACGCCCGGTCCATGAGCACCTGCAGGCGGTCGTTGACCTCGTCCTCGGACCAGAAGTACGCCTGGAGGTCCTGGACCCACTCGAAGTAGGACACGGCGACCCCGCCCGAGTTGGCCAGGATGTCCGGGACGACCACCACCCCGCGCTGCTCGAGGACCCGGTCGGCGTCCGGTGTCGTGGGACCGTTGGCTCCCTCGACGACGAACCGGGCCCGCACCCGGTCGGCGTTGCCCTCGTGCAGGACCCCCTCCAGGGCCGCGGGCACCAGGACATCCACGTCGAGCTCGAGCAGCTCGGCGTTGGTGACCCGGTCGGTCCCCGGATAGCCGACCACGGTCCCGGCGCCGCTGGCCAGGTGCCGCACCAGGGCCGCAGGGTCCAGGCCACGGGTGCTCATTACCCCTCCGCCCACGTCGCTGACGGCCACGACCGTGCAGCCGGCGTCGTGGAGGTACTGCGCCGCGAGACCGCCGACCTTGCCGAAGCCCTGCACCGCCACCCGGGCGCCACGGTGGTCGACGCCGGCCTCCCGGAGCGCGTTGAAGACGGAGTACATGACCCCTCGGCTGGTGGCTCCACCGCGCCCGAGGGACCCACCGAGGGACACCGGCTTGCCCGTGACGACCCCAGTGACCGTGTAGCCCGAGTGCATCGAGTACGTGTCCATCATCCAGGCCATCGTCTGCTCGTCGGTGCCGACGTCGGGGGCCGGGATGTCCTTCTCCGGGCCGATGATGGGGATGATCTCGCTGGCGTACCGGCGGGTGACCCGCTCGAGCTCGTTGCGCGACAGCGCCCGTGGGTCGACGGCAACCCCGCCCTTGGCCCCGCCGTACGGGATGCCGATCAGCGCGCACTTCCAGGTCATCCACATCGCCAGCGCCCGGACCTCGTCGAGGTCGGTGTCGGGGTGGAAGCGGACGCCGCCCTTGGCGGGTCCCCGGCTCAGGTTGTGCTGCACCCGGTAGCCCTTGAGGACCTCCAGACTGCCGTCGTCACGCCGGAGCGGGACAGCGACCTCGAGCGAGCGGCGGGGTGTCGCCAGCAGCTGGTGCAGACCGTCGTCGAGGCCGAGATGGTGCACAGCGTCGGCAAGCTGGTGCAGCGCGGACTCGAGAGCGGACTGCACGGTGGCCTCCAGGGCTGCGACCGTGACGTGTGACACGGCTACTGGCCAGGATGTCAGAGGCGGGTACGCCGGAGGCGGCTCGGGAGCCGGGTGTCGGGATCGAACCGACGACCTGCTCATTACAAGTGAGCTGCGCTACCGCTGCGCCAACCCGGCCGGGGGTCTCCAGCCTAGGTGACGTCCGGACTGGACGCGGACCCTCTTGGCGTCCAGTCCGGGACACGCGACGGCCCCCGTCCTGAGGCGAGGCAGGGCGGGGGCCGTCGAGGTCGGCGCCCGCCCTGCCTCTGGCGAGGGAGCCCGGGCGGGAGGTCGGGTGCACGTGCACGCGGTGCCCGGCGTTGGCCCGGGGGCGTCACCCGATCGACCTGCTCCGACGGCGCCCGGGCGCGGTGGGCCGAGACGACGAGGTCAGCCGGGTCGCTGGTCCCGGAGGTCCCACGGACGTCGCCGAGCACCCGGCCCTCGTCGTCGTCGCCGTCTTCGCCGGTGACGGGCCTGCCGGTGACACCCGCGCGGTGGGACCCGGCGGTTGGGCCGGGCGGTCGGACCCGGCGGTCAGGCCTGGCGGCGGCGGCGGGCGACCTCGGCCAGCGTCACCGCTGCCGCGATGCCGGCGTTCAGCGACTCGGTCATCCCGGACATCGGGATGCTGACCGTGAGGTCGCAGGTCTGGGCGACGAGCCGGCCCAGCCCCTCCCCCTCGGAACCGACCACCAGGACCAGCGGGCCGTCGGCGAACGCGAGATCGTCCAAGGACACGTCCCCGTCGGCGGCCAGGCCCACGGTGAACATCCCCGCCTCCTTGTACGCCGTGAGGGTGCGGGCCAGGTTGGTGCAGCGGGCAACGGGCAGCCGGGCCGCAGCACCCGCGCTGGTCCGCCAGGCGGCGGCCGTCATGCCGGCCGAGCGGCGCTCGGGGAGCAGCACGCCCTGCGACCCGAAGGCGGCGGCGGAGCGAACCACGGCCCCGAGGTTGCGGGGGTCGGTGACGCCGTCGAGGGCCACGAGCAGCGGCGCCGGTGCGGCCAGCGCCCGCTCCAGCAGCTCGTCGGGATGCAGGTACTCGTACGGCGGGACCTGCAGGGCGATCCCCTGGTGGACGATGCCACCGGTCATCTTGTCCAGCTGGGCCCGGGTCATTTCGAGCAGGGCGATGCCGGCTCGGCTCGCGATCTCGACCGCCTCGGCGACCCGCTCGTCGTTGTCGACGCCCAGCGCGAGGTACATCGCGGTAGCGGGCACCTTGGCCCGCAGCGCCTCGACCACCGGGTTGCGGCCGACGACCGTCTCGGGCGCATCCGGGTTGCGGCGGGCCGGCGTGCGCGAGGCCGTTGTCCCGCCCCGCTGGGGGACCCCTCCAGAGGTACGCGGGGGGCGGGCCTGGCCAGCGTCCGCGGCACGGGGCTGACCAGCGCCTGCCGCCCGGGCCTGGCCAGCGCCTGCCGCCCGGGGCTGACTCGGGCCACCTTCGCGGGGCTGGGTCGCTGCCCGCTTGGCGGCCGCCGCGGCGGCCCGGGCCTTGGGATGGCCGGTGCGCAGCTCGGCCGGCGGGGTCGCCTTGCGGCCCTCGAGCTTCTTGCGGCCCTGACCGCCCGAGCCGACCGCAGCCCCCTTGCGGTGCGAGTCGCCCTTGCCGGCGCGACCGCCCTGACCGCCCTTGGCGATGCCCGCACCACCGCGGGTCCGGGGCTTTCCGGTCATGCCAGTCTCCAGTTCACACCGTCAGGGGTGTCCTCGAGGACGATCCCCGACCCCGCCAGGCGGTCGCGGATCGCGTCGGCCTGGCTCCAGTCCTTGCGTGCCCTGGCCTCGGCGCGGGCCTCCACCGCCAGCGCGACCAGGGCGTCGACGACCCCCGAGAGCTCGCCGCCACCGCTGGACGGCCAGTCCGCCAGCGGGTCCAGGCACAGGACCCGCAGCATCCGGCGTACCGCCATCAGCGTCGCCGCCAGCGCGGGCAGGTCCTTCTCGGCAAGCTGGGTGTTGCCCTGCCGCACCCCGCCGTGCAGGACGGCAAGGGCCTGCGGCACGCCGAGGTCGTCGTCCATGGCCGCGGCGAAGTCGGCCCACAGGATCTTGTCCGGCTCCGCCTCGAGCCCTACGACGACCTCGCTGGCGCGTTGGACGAACCGACTGATGCGGCCGTGGGCCGCGGCGGCCTCGGCGACGACCTGGTCGGACCACTCGACGGTCGAGCGGTAGTGGGCTGCACCGAGCGCGTAGCGCACAACAGCCGGCGGCACCGTGTCCAGCGCTTGGACAACCGTGACGCTGTTGCCCAGCGACTTGCTCATCTTCTCGCCACCCGCGGCCGTCACCAGACCGTGGTGCATCCAGTGCCCAGCGAAGCCGTGCCCGGCGGCGCTCGACTGCGCAGCCTCGTTCTCGTGGTGGGGGAAGACGAGGTCCAGGCCACCCGCGTGCAGGTCGAAGGTCGTCCCGAGGTAGGCCACCGCCATCGCCGAGCACTCGATGTGCCAGCCGGGCCTACCGGGCCCCCAGGGTGACGGCCACGAGGGCTCCCCCTCCTTGGCGGCCTTCCACAAGGCGAAGTCCAGCGGGTCCCGCTTGGTCCCGGTGTGCCCGTGGGCGACCGCCTTGTCGCTCTGCTTGAGAGCGTCCGGACTCTGCCCCGAGATCTCGCCGTACGTCGGGACGGAGCGCACGCTGAGGTAGACGTCCCCCCCGGACTCGTAGGCGGAGCCGTTGGCGACCAGCTCGGCGACCAGCGCGACGATCTCCGGGACGTGGCCGGTCACCCGCGGCTCGGCCGTCGGAGGCAACACCTGCACCGCGTCGTAGGCCTGGGTGAAGGCCCGCGTCATCCGGGTCGCGAGCGCCCACCACGGCTCGTCGTCGTGGGCAGCGTCATGGATGATCTTGTCATCGACGTCGGTGACGTTGCGCACGAACGTGACCTGCTGGCCGCTCTCGAGCAGCCAGCGGTGCAGGACGTCCAGGGCGACCGCGCTGCGCAGGTGGCCGACGTGCGGCTGAGCCTGGACCGTCGGCCCGCAGACGTAGATGCCGACGTGCCCCGGCGTTGTCTGCTCCAGGGCGCGCACGCAGCGGGTGCGGGTGTCGTACAGGCGCAGGCTCACCGGTCCAGCCTACGGGCGGCCCGCTCCCCCCGGCCCGACCCCTCCCGACCCCTCCCGACCCGACCCGGCCCCTCCTCTCGTGATCAACGGAACCAGCAGGGGCTCTCGCGGTGCTCTTCCACCCCTGCCGGTTCCGTTGATCACCGGGCAGAGGGGTGTGGGTCAGGGGCGCCGGGCTACCAGGGCGGTGGCCAGGGCGGCACGGCCCTCGCCCCGTCCGGTCAGGCCGAGGCCGTCGGTGGTCGTCGCGGACACGCTGACCGGCGCTCCACCCAGCGCGGCCGACAGGGCGGCCTGCGCCTCGGTGCGCCGGGGGCCGAGGCGGGGCCGGTTGCCGACGACCTGTACGGCGACGTTGCCGATCTGCCAGCCGGCCTCCTCCAGCTGGCGGGCGACCTCGGCCAGCAGGACGGCGCCGCTGGCCCCGGACCACTCCGGACGGTCGGTGCCGAACACCGACCCGAGGTCCCCGAGCCCGGCCGCCGACAGCAGGGCGTCGCACACGGCGTGGGCCGCGACGTCGCCGTCGGAGTGGCCCTCGCAGCCGTCCTCACCGGGCCACAACAGCCCGGCGACCCAGCAGGCGCGGCCCACCCCGACGGGGTGGACGTCGGTGCCGATGCCCACCCGGGGCAGGGCCGGCAGGTCAGCCACGGGACAGCACCGCCTCCGCGAGGAGCAGGTCCAGCGGCCGGGTCACCTTGAACGCCTCCTCGCTGCCGGGCACGGTCACGACGGTCCCCCCGATGGCCTCGACCAGTCCGGCGTCGTCGGTGGCCCGGTCGGCTGCGCCGGTACCGTCGGCCGAGTCAGCCCCGCCCGCCCGTGCCCGGTCCGTGCCCGCCCGGTGGGCCCGCTCCAGGACCTCGCGCCGGAAGCCCTGCGGCGTCTGCACCAGCCGCAGGTCGGCGCGGTCGATAGTGCCGACGACGACCTGGCCCTGGACCCGCTTGACCGTGTCGACGACCGCCAGCACCGGGACGACGGCGTCGGCCCCGGCGTGCAGAGCGGCCACCACAGCGTCGACGACGGCAACCGGGACCAGGGCCCGGGCGGCGTCGTGGACGAGGACCAGCACGACCTCCGGGGGCAGCGCGGCCAGCCCCGCGGCCACGGAGTCCTGCCGCTCGGCACCACCGGCCACCACGAGCACGCCGTACGGCGCCAGCAGGGCCCGGACCTGCTCGACCTGCGCCGGTGGGGCGGCGACGACGAGCGGCCCGACGTGCGGGCTCGCGCGAAGGCGGCGGACGGCGTGCACCAGCAGCGGCTCCCCTGCGAGCTCACGCAAGGCCTTGGGCGCACCCGGGCCGAGCCGGACGCCGTCGCCGGCGGCGGGGACCACCACGCCGACCCGACCATCGGTGCCAGCCACGCTCACGAGGCCACGCTCCCCGGGCACCCTTCCGGGGCCACGCTCCGGGGCACCCTCACGGGGTCGGGGGTGGGCCCGGGACAGGGCGGGCGAGAGCCCCGGCGGCGGGGACCGGGGTACGGCGTCGGCTGGGCGACCGGGGTCCGCGATCGCCGTCACCGGCGTTGTCCGCGGTCCGGCCGAAGACGAGCCGCCCGTTGGCCGTGGTGAGCACGCTGGTGACGTGCACCGCCACCTCCGTACCGACCTTCTCGCGGGCGTGCTCGACGACGACCATGCTGCCATCGTCGAGGTAACCGACGGCCTGGCCGGCCTCCTTGCCGGGCTTGAGCAGCAGGACGACGACGTCGTCACCGGCCGAGACGGGCGGGCGCAGGGCCAGCGCGAGGGCGTGCAGGTTGAGGACCTTCACCCCGGCGAGGGCCGCGGCCCGGGCCAGGTTGGTGTCCAGGGTGAGCAGGGCCGCCGAGCGGTCCAGGCAGATCCGGACCAACTTGGCGTCGACCTCCGCGACGGCGGGGACATCGAGCTCGAGCACCTCGACGTCGACGTCGGGCTCGCGCTGAAGCGCCTCGAGGACCTCGAGCCCCCGGCGGCCCTTGGCCCTGCGGGTGTCGTCACCGGCATCCGCCAGGCCCTGCAGCTCGGCAAGCACCGGCGTGCAGACGAGCACTTTGCCGTGCAGGAAGCCGGCGCGCACGACGTCCAGCACCCGGCCGTCGATCGCGATGGAGCTGTCAATGAGCCGGGGGAGCGCCGCAGTCGGGGCCTGCCGGGGCGACAGACCGGTGCGTCCGCCGAACATCGACAGGACGCCCTCCCGCTTGGAGGCCCCGAGCAGATAGCCGAGGTAGCCCAGGGCGACGACGGCGAAGCCGAACAGCGGGAACGCCAGGTAGGCCTGGCGGAGCAGGAAGACCGGCCAGGCCACGCCAGCGGCGAGCAGCACGCCACCGACGACCCCGAGCGAGCCGGCGACAAGCTCCTCTGCCGTCGTGTCGGACAGCCGGGTGCGGGCGACCTCGGCGGACGCGGCGGTGCTGCGCCCCAGGACCCCGCCCAGGACGTAGCCGAGCCCGGATCCCAGGACCAGCCCGACAGCCGTGCCGTTGAGGGCGCCGAGAACATGTCCGCCGGCGTCGAGGCCGGCTCCGATCTCGTAGCCCGCCCCGGCGAAGAAGACGACGACGAACAGCCGCAGGCCCTCCAGGACGATCGAGGGCGTGCGCGTACGCCGGGACCGCCGTCTGGACGCGCCAGGCTTGCCCACCGTCAGGAAGCGAGGACCTCGTCGAGGATGGCCTCGGCCTTGTCCTCGTTGGTACCCTCGGCAAGCGCCAACTCGGACACCAGGATCTGACGGGCCTTGCTCAGCATCCGCTTCTCACCGGCCGACAGCCCGCGTTCGCGGTCGCGGCGCCACAGGTCACGGACGACCTCACCGACCTTGTTGATATCGCCGGAGGCGAGCTTCTCCAGGTTGGCCTTGTATCGGCGCGACCAGTTGGTCGGCTCCTCCACAGCCGGGGCCCGAAGCACCTCGAAGACCTTGTCGAGCCCGGCCTGGCCGACGACGTCGCGCACACCGACGATCTCGGCGTTGTCGGCGGGCACCCGAACAGTCAGGTCTCCCTGGGCCACGTGCAGGACGAGATAGATCTTGTCCTCACCCTTGATCGTGCGCGTCTCGATCGCCTCGATAAGCGCTGCGCCGTGGTGCGGATAGACGACGGTCTCGCCAACCTTGAACGTCACGTGGTAGTCCTTTCGATCACTCGAGACTACCACGTCACACCCGGCCCGGAACAGCGTCGTCGCAGGTCAGAGGGGTTGCGGGCGGCACAGTCACCCCCCGGTGGGGCTTGACAACGGCCCCCCCGGATGTATCACCGCTGTCGCAGGAGCACGCCGCACAGGGTCAGCCCTGGCCCGAAGGCCAGCGCCACGACGTACTGCCCGGGGGTCGGCGCCGTCGTCTCCCGTAGCCGCTGGAGGACCATGAGGACCGTCGCGCTGGAGCAGTTGCCGACCTCCCGCAGCACGTCGTACGACGGGGCGAGCTGGGCTGGCGACAGCGCGAGGGCCTCGCCGACGACCTCGACGATCCGCCGCCCACCGGGGTGGACCGCCCACCCCGTGACGTCGTCGGCGGTGAGGCCGTGCCGGTCGAGCAGGGTCTCGACGACGGGCCGGACATGCACGGCGAGGACGTCGGGGACCTTGGGCGACAGGCCCATCTTGAAGCCGAGGTCGGTGACGTCCCAGGTCATGTGGTCGGCCGTCGAGGTGTCGGTCCGGGCGATCACGTCCACGACCTCCAGGCCACCTCCGCCGTCGCCCGGCTCGACGACGACCGCCGCGGCCGCGTCGCTGAACAGGGCGTGGGCGACCATCTGCTGCAGGTCAGCGCTGGTCGGCGAGCCACTGCGGCCGCTGTCGGTGGCCGGCTGGACGTGCAGGCTGGTGAGCTCCAGGCACAGCAGCACCGCGGGGCGGCCCCGGGCGGCCACGAAGTCGCTGACCGCCCCGAGCCCGGGCAGCGCGGCGTAGCAGCCCATGTGGCCGACGTGCAGCCGCTGGACGTCTTGGTTCATGCCCAGGTCGCGGGCCAGCAGGATGTCGAGCCCCGGCGTGGCGTAGCCCGTGCAGGACACGACGGTCAGCATCCCGACGTCGGAGGGCGCCAGGCCCGCGTCGGCGAGCGCCTTGCCGACGGCCTCGGAGCCCAGCGGCAGCGCCTCCTGCGCGAAGCGCTCCATCCGCGCGCCGGTGCCCCAGCCGCTGACGTCCTCTCGAGTCGGGTCGACGACGCCCCGGCGGGTGGTGATGCCGGAGCGCTCCCAGACCACCCGGGCGACCCGGTTGTCGGCGTAGTGGTCGCGGAAGTACCCGTCCCACAGGTGCCGCTGCCCCATGGCGGGAGGCAGGGCCTGGCCCGCCCCCGTGATGCGCGCGCTCATGGCTGCTCCTTCCGGCCCACGCCCTGAAACAGCCCGGCGGTCGAGCGGGTGGGGATCATGCGCACGTCAGGACGCCTTCCCGCCAGCCATCGCAGGTAGTCCGGGGCACACGGCCGCAAACCGGTGAGCCTGAGCACCACCCCCTCGGCTCGGGCGAGGGCGAGCAGCTCGGCGCGGTCGACGTACAGGTCCGGGTCGTGCAGGCGTCGCGGGGGGCCGGCCGGGATCCGCTCCCCGACCGTGATGGAGGAGAACCGTCCCCACCACGTGCTGGCGATCGTGTCCACGACCAGCGTGCCCCCGGGTCGCAGCACCCGGCAGGCCTCGCGGACGGTGCCGGCCAGGTCGGTGACGTGCTCGAGGACCTCACCCGCGACGACCACGTCGGCGACCGCGTCCGGGAACGGCAGCCGGGTGACGTCGCCCCGCACCACCCGGACCCCGTGGTCACGGGCCTGCGGTAGAGCCGTGGGCGACAGGTCGAGCCCGACGTGCCGGTGCCCCAGGGGGGCGACGTGCGGCGCCAGCAGCCCCGCCCCGCAGGCCAGGTCCAGCAGCAGGGAGCCGTCCCGGTGGGCGGCCGGGACCAGGCTGGCCCGGGCCTTCGCGATCCAGTGCAGCATCGCGAAGCGTCCCCGGCCGTCCCACCAGTCGGCGGCCAGGTCGTCGTACTGCCGCGGGTCGTTGCGGGCACGCACGGGCGGATGGGTCGGGACCGGCACACTGCTCACGTGCCCACCCTGCCCCCTCTGCTCCGGGCGAGTCATCCCGGGCCGACGGTCGCGGTCACGGCAGTTGCGACCGCGCTGTCGGCCTCCGCGGGCCTGGGCGCCCGGTCCCTCGCGGTGGCGGCGGCGTTCCTGTCCGGCCAGCTGTCGGTCGGGTGGAGCAACGACTGGGTCGACGCCGCCCGGGACCGGGCCGTGGACCGGCGTGACAAGCCGGTGGTGCAGGGGGCGCTGCGGGTGACGACCGTCCGCACCGCGGCCCTGCTCGCGCTGCTGGCCTGCGTCCCGCTGTCGCTGCTCGTCGGGACGTGGGCGGGCGCCGCGCACCTGGTGGCCGTCGCCTCCGCCTGGCAGTACAACGCCCACCTGAAGTCGACGGCGCTGAGCTGGGCGCCGTACGCCGTGTCGTTCGGCCTGGTGCCGTCGATCGCGGTGCTCGGACTACCCGGGCACCCACTGGCCCCTGCCTGGGCCACCGCCGGCGGGGCGCTTCTCGGCGTCGGCGCGCACCTCGCGAACGTCCTGCCGGACCTTGCGGACGACGCCGCCACGGGGGTCCGCGGGCTGCCGCACCGGCTCGGGCACCAGCGGTCGGCCCTGCTTGCCGGCGTGGCCCTGGTCGGCGCCACCGCACTGCTGGCCCTGGGACCCGGGTACGACGGTCGCGGCGCGCTGGCCGTCCTGGTGGCCGGGGGCGTCTTCGCCGCGGGGCTGCGCAGGGGGACTGCCTTCGGGGCAGCGATCGTCGTGGCGCTGCTGGACGTCGGACTGCTGGTGGTGCGCGCCGGGAGCCTGGTGTGACGGCGGGAGCCTGGCGTGATCACAAAAGTCTGGTGTGACGGCAGGAGCCTGGTGTGACGGGTCCGACCCGGTCCCCGCGACGCCGTCCTGCCCGCGGAGGGTGAGAATGAAGGGGTGGACGCCCCCCGACTCGTCGTGCTGCTCGCCGGGTCCGCCCTGCTGCTCGCCACGGGGGGCTGCAGGTCGAGCACGTCCGCCGCGGCTCCGACGTCGTCGCCTCGACCGGCGTACCACGGGGTGGAGCCCACCTCGTCGACGTCCCGCGCCCGCTTCGCGCTGACCGACACCACCGGGGCGCCCTACGACTTCTACGCCCGGACCCAGGGCCGGCCGACGTTCGTCTACTTCGGCTACACGCATTGTCCCGACGAGTGCCCGACGGCGATGGCGGACCTCGCTGCGGCGCTGCGCAAGCGGCCAACACCCGACGCGCGGGTGGTCTTCGTGACGACCGATCCGGCGCGCGACACCGGCCCGGTTCTGCGGCGCTGGCTGGACCAGTTCTCGACCTCGTTCGTCGGGCTGCGCGGCACGCAGGCCCAGGTCGACGCGGCAACAGAGGCCGCCGGGCTGACCTCGGGCAAGCAGCAGGGGCCGCAGCCGACGCTGGCCGGGCATCCCGACCAGCACCCGAAGGAGGCGGGCACGGCGCCCCACCAGCACGAGGGGCCCCTCGGATACGCTGTGACCCACTCCGCGGTGATCCTGGCGTACGACGCTGCCGACCGTCTTCCGGTCGCCTACCCCGGCGGCGTCACGCCGTCGGACATCGCCGCCGACCTGCCTCTGCTGTCCTAGGAGTCCCGTGAGCCGCCGCGCCGTCGCCACCCCCGTCGCAGTGCTCTGTCTGTCCCTCGCCCTGTCGGCCTGCGGCGCGGGCCGCGGGGCGCAGACCTACAAGCAGCGGACGACGGCCGACTCCACCAACGCGCAGGTCTCCATGGTCGACATCCGCGGGTTGCAGGTGCAGGCCCCGACCTCCGGCGACGTCCTGGTCAAGGGCGGGGACGCGCTGGTCACCGGCCGGTTCGTCAACAACGCGGCGGCCGCCGACAGCCTGGTCTCGGCCACCTCGCCGGTCGCGGCCTCCGTCACGCTGACGCTGGACGGTAAGCCGGTCACCGCCGTACCGCTGCCCTCCCTTGCGATCACGCCGGGCACCTACGGGCTGACCCTCACGGGGCTGGTCGCGGACGTCCGGATCGGCAGCTACGTCCCGATCGAGCTGAGCTTCGCCAGGGCTGGCCGCACGACGGTGCAGGTCCCCGTCCTCGGCCAGGCCTACAACAACTCCTCGCCCCGCCCGCGGACGACGAACTTCCCGCTGGAGGGCTGATCCATCAGCCGGGCGGATCCACCACCTGATCTACCAGCCGGCCTGATCTACCAGCCGGGCTGATCCACAGGCGGCGCTGTCAGGCGGCGGGCTGTCATCGGACCCGGCCGCTAGGTTCGCCCGCATGTCCCGTCCGGCCCGCGTCACCGCCTCCCACCGCTGCTCCGAGTGCGGTCTGGTGGTCGCCAAGTGGGTCGGGCGCTGCCCGGAGTGCCAGGCCTGGGGCAGCATCACCGAGACCGGGTCGGTCCGTGCGACGCGGACCGTCGGGGTCGCCACGACGCCGGCCCGCCGCATTAGCGAGGTGTCGGGTGAGCTCGCCCGGCACCGCCCCTCCGGCATGGGCGAGCTGGACCGGGTCCTCGGCGGCGGTCTGGTGCCCGGCGGCGTCGTCCTGCTCGCCGGTGAGCCCGGCTGCGGCAAGTCGACGCTGTCGCTCGCGCTGGCCGCGGAGACGGCCCGGGAGGGCTCGCCGACGCTCTACGTCACCGGCGAGGAGTCTGCCGCGCAGGTCCGGCTCCGGGCCGGGCGCACCGGTGCGCTCAACGAGCACCTGTGGGTCGCCGCCGAGACCGATCTCGGCGCCGTCCTCGCGCACATCGACACCGTGCAGCCCGCCCTGCTCGTCGTGGACAGCGTGCAGACCATCGGGTCGGCAGAGGTCGAGGGCAGCGCCGGCGGCGTCACGCAGATCCGGGCGGTCAGCGCCGCCCTGATCGGGGTAGCGAAGGAGCGCGGCATCGCGACCGTGCTCATCGGCCACGTCACCAAGGACGGCTCGATCGCCGGCCCGCGGCTGCTCGAGCACCTCGTCGACGTCGTCCTGCACTTCGAGGGCGACCGGCACTCGACGCTGCGCCTGCTGCGGGCGGTCAAGAACCGGTACGGCCCGGCCGACGAGGTCGGCTGCTTCCAGATGGACGACACCGGCATCGAGGGGCTCGCCGACCCCAGCGGGCTGTTCCTGTCGCAGAGCCGGGAGCCGGTCGCCGGGACCTGCGTGACCGTGACCATCGAGGGAAGGCGGCCACTGCTCGCCGAGGTCCAGGCCCTGGTCACCAAGGCCTCCCGCGAGGGCTCCCCGCGGCGTGCGGTCTCCGGGCTGGACCCATCCCGGGTGTCGATGGTGCTCGCGGTGACAGAGAAGCGGGCCGGCGCGTCGGTGCTGGCCAGCGCCGACGTCCACACCGCGACCGTCGGTGGGGTCAAGCTCAGCGACCCGGCCAGCGACCTTGCGCTGCTGCTGGCCGTGTCCAGCGCCGTGTCGGACACCCCGCTGTCTGCTGGGCTCGTCGTCGTCGGGGAGGTCGGGCTGTCCGGCGAGGTCCGGCCCGTCACCGGGGTGACGCGCCGGCTGGCCGAGGCGGCCCGACTCGGCTTCACCCGGGCCCTGGTCCCGGTGGGCAGCGGCCCGGCCCCCGACGGGATCGTCGCCATCGAGGTCGCCGACGTCGCGACCGCCCTGCTGGCCTGCCGCAACCTGGCCACGCAGCAGGTGCAGCGGCTGCCCCGTCGGCCCCTGTCCAGCACGGACCCCGACGACCCCCGCCGCCCCTGAACCCTGTCGTCTCGGGCGCGCCGTGACGGGCCCGAGACCCACGGCCGGGGCCGGGGGAACGTCGACCTCCCTAGACTCGGGAGGGCGGCTCGGCAGGGCCTGCGCACGATGCGGCAGCCAGGAGGGCGCGCGTGACCAGCACGGACGACCTGCTCCGGAGCACCCTGGCCCTGTGCGCCCCCGGCACCAGCCTGCGCGACGGGCTCGAGCGGATCCTGCGTGGCAACACCGGCGCCCTGATCGTGCTCGGCCACGACAAGTTGGTCGAGTCGGTCTGCACCGGTGGCTTCGACCTCGACGTCGACTACAGCGCGACCCGGCTGCGCGAGCTGTCCAAGATGGACGGCGCGCTGGTCGTCACCGGTGACCTGACCAAGATCGTCAAGGCCGGGGTGCAGCTCGTGCCCGACTCGAGCATCGAGACCGCCGAGACCGGCACGCGGCACCGCACTGCCGAGCGCGTCGCCAAGCAGACCGGCTACCCGGTCATCAGCGTCAGCCAGTCCATGCGGATCATCGCCCTGTACGTCGACGGTCGCCGCTACGTGCTCGACGACAGCGCGGCGATCCTGTCCCGGGCCAACCAGGCCCTGGCCACCCTGGAGCGCTATAAGCTGCGGCTGGACGAGGTCGCCGGGACGCTGTCGGCCCTGGAGATCGAGGACCTCGTCACCGTCCGGGACGCCATGGCCGTCAGCCAGCGGCTGGAGATGGTCCGCCGCATCGCCACCGAGATCGAGAGCTACGTCGTGGAGCTCGGCACCGACGGCCGACTGCTGGTCCTGCAGCTCGAGGAGCTGATGGCTGGCGTCGAGGGCGAGCGGGAGCTGATCGTCCGCGACTACTTCGTCGAGGGTGGCAAGCGGGCCCGCAGCGCCCAGGACGCGCTCGCCGAGCTCGACGGGCTGGCCAGCGCCGACCTGCTCGATCTCACCGCCGTCGCGAAGGCCGTGGGCTTCCCCACCGGCGTGGACGCGCTGGAGGTCGCGGTCAGCCCCCGCGGCTACCGGCTGCTCGCGAAGGTCCCCCGCCTGCCGGTGCCGATCGTGGACCGCCTCATCGAGCACTTCGGGGGGCTGCAGAAGCTGCTGGCAGCCAGCATCGACGACCTGCAGGCCGTCGAGGGCGTCGGCGAGACCCGCGCCCGCAGCGTCCGCGAGGGCCTGTCCCGCCTGGCCGAGTCCAGCATCCTCGAGCGCTACGTCTGATCCCGCCAGGGGCGTGCGTCAGTGGCGGGCGCGGCGTCGCTTGACCACGGTCAGGGCGACCGCCACCACCAGCAGCAGCACCGCGACGGCCCCCAGGAACAGCACCGCCTTGACGATCGCGACGACCAGCACCACGATCGCCAGCAGCAGGGCCAGGTCGGAGGCCCGCTTGACGCTCACGCCGCCCCCCTCACGGCGTCGACCATCTGGTCGAGGTCGACCAGGAAGACCGGCCCGCGGTCCCCGGTGAGCACGTCCAGGACGTACGACGGCAGCTGCTGGCCACCGGTCCCTGCCGACGCCAGCTGCCCCTCGGGCAGGATCGCCCGCACGGCGTCGACCGCGACGCCGCACGCGCCGCCCTCCAGCACCAGGACGTCTCCCCGCGAGGCAGCACCGGAGCGCAGGTCCAGCACCGGCAGGGCCGTCCCGCGCAGGTCCAGCACCCCGGCCAGCGGCGGGGTCATGCCCGGCAGGTCGGCCAGCCCCTCGAGCCGGACGACCTCGCGGACGGCCGACAGCGCGGTCGCGTAGTCGCGCTCGCCGAGCACGAAGGTCACCAGTCCGCTCATCCCGCCACCTCCCGTCGTGCCAGCGAGCGGCAGAGCTCAGCCAGCTCATCCACGCTACGGCCACCGAGCTCGTGGGCCCCGCCGTCCTGCGGCCGCAGCGTGTCGGCGGCCGCGGCGTACTCCCGGACCGCTGCAGCGGCCGAGCCCAGCCGGGCCAGCACGCCGGCCAGCAGGAAGTGGGCCAGCCCGCTGGAGGGGTCGAGGTAGACCGCCTTGCGCAGCTCGACGAGCG
>JAYTHS010000007.1:0-2149 GCA_043732345.1 Frankiales bacterium
CTCGGGGACGCGGACCCGTCGGGCCAGCGCGATGTAGCCGCCCACCAGCACCGCCCCGCCCAGGCCCCCGCCTGCCAGCGTCGCCAGCAGCCCGTTGCCGGCCACCCTGCCCGCGAGCACGACGACCAGCAGGGCGCCGAGCGCCGGCGGGGTGGTGGCGAGCAGGCAGCGCACGGTGGTGCGCAGGACGTGCCCGGCCGGGTCGTGCGGCACCCGGCGGGCCAGCACCCGGGTGCACAGGGCAGCCCCCAACAGGTACGAGCCGGACTGCCCGGCGGCGAGCCCGAGCACCGTGAGGTCGGGGGGCAGCACGGCGTACAGGACCAGGTCGACCACGATCGCGCAGCCGTTGACTGTGAGGTTGACCAGCGCGGGAGTCCGGGTGTCCTGCAGCGCATAAAAGGCCCGGGCCTGCAGCTGGTAGGCGCTGAACGCCACCAGGCCGACGGCCATGACCGCGAGGACGTCACCGATGAACCTGGCCTGGTCGCTGGTGGTGCGGCCGTGCGCGAAGACCAGGACGCTGACCGGACGGCCGAGCACCACCAGGGCGGCGGCGGCCGGCACCAGGATGCTGACCGACAGGCGCAGGCCCTCGTCCAGGCGGTGGCGCAGCTCGTCCGTCCGGCCGTTTGCAGCGGCCCGGCTCATGGCCGGCAGCAGGGCGGTGATCAGGCTCACCGCCACGACGGCGTGCGGCAGCTGCCACAGGATGAAGGCGCTCACGTACGCGGTGTAGCCCCGGCCGTCGACACCGTGAGCGCCGGCGAGCCGGACGACGACGGCGATCGAGACCTGGTTGCCCACGACGAAGACGCCGGTCCAGCGGGCCAGTCGGCCGGCCTGCCCCAGCCCGGTCCCACGCAGGTCGAACCGAGGGCGCAGCGACAGGCCCGTCGCCCGCAGCGACGGCACCAGCGCCAGGGTCTGGACCAGGATGCCGATTGTCACGCCCACGCCGAGCACGGTCGTCTGGGTCGGCGTGATCGTGCCGGCGGTCAGCCGGGCCGGGCCGGGCACGAGCAGGAACAGCAGCCCCGTCGCGACGACCACGAGGTTGTTGAGCACCGGCGCCCACATCGGTGCGCCGTAGACCCCCTGCGTGTTGAGCCACGCGCCCATGACGGCGCCGAGTCCGTAGAACAGCACCTGCGGGAGGAAAAACCGGGCCAGGAGCACCGTCAGGTCGTACGTCGGGGTGCCGGAGCGCTGGTAGACGCCGATCAGCAGCGGGGCCGCCAGCACCAGCAGCAGGACCGCGCCCCCGAGGCCGAACAGCGTCAGGGTGAGCAGCCGCTGCGCGTAGGCCCGCCCCTGCTCGACGCCGTCGCGAGAGGCCCGGACCAGCAGCGGGACAACGACGCTGGTCAAGATCCCGCCCAGCAGCAGCTCGTAGATAATGTTGGGTGCGGTGTTGGCGACGTTGAAGGCGTCCCCGACGCTGGCGACGCCGAGCACGGCGGCCAGTACGGCAGTGCGCAGGAAGCCGGTCGCCCGGGAGGCGACCGTGCCGACGGCCATGACCCGGGCGGAGCTCAGCAGGCTCACGCCGCCGGCCCCGGTCCCCGCTCGCCCTGGGTGGGCCCGCCAGCCGGCTCGCCGTCGGAGGCGCCGGGACCACGAAGGGCCCGCCGGGTGATGCGGACACCGGCAGCCAGCAGCAGGACCGCGGCGGCCAGACCGGTGACGCCCAGGGCGAGGGCGCCGTACCGGGTCGAGCGGACGACGACGCGGGCCGGCGGACCGAACGGCTGCCCGTCCCGGTCGATCATCTGCGCCAGGACGACGAACTGGCCGGAGGTCCTGGCCGCCGCTCGGACGGAGGCTTGCACGGCCTTGCCCGGTCCGACGGTGATCAGGCCGGTCTCGGCTGTCGAGAGCTTGGCGGTCGGGGAGGAGAAGCGGACCCGGCACTGCACCTCTGTCCGCAACGTGTTCTGCAGGACGACAGTGAGGGTGCCCTTGGTGCTGGTCAGGAGCAGCCGGCCACCGCCCCGGACGCTGACGTTATCGAGCAGGTCGGAGACGAACCCGTCCAGGGTGGCCGCGGCCCGGCTGGCTCCCGCGGGATCGCCCTGCCAGGCGCTGGACTCGGCCCGGGCGACACCGCGCCGCAGCCGGCTGCGAATGACCGAAGTCGCGGCGTCGG
>JAYTHS010000008.1:0-7386 GCA_043732345.1 Frankiales bacterium
GGCCCTGCTCTACAACGTCTGCGCGACGTTCACCGGAGGCGTGGAGCTCACGCTCGCCGAGCACGACTGAGCGAGGCCTTGGGGCTGGTAGCGTTTCACAGGCACCGAGAACCACGACGCGGGCCTGTAGCTCAGCTGGTTAGAGCGCATCCCTGATAAGGATGAGGCCGGAGGTTCAAGTCCTCCCAGGCCCACGCACCCGTCCCGCAGTATCTTGTCGAACTCCGCCCCGCACGACCCAGTCCCGCCGGGAGGCACCGTGCGTCGCCCACTCCTACTGGTCGCCGTCGTCGCCGCCGCAGCGCTGCTGCGTCGCCGCAGAGCTCAGCGCACCGAGTCCGACGTCTGGACGCAGGCGAGCACGCCGCCCGACCTGCGCTAATCCACCGCACCACCAGCGGGGCCATAGCTCAGCGGTAGAGCAGCGCCTTTGCAAGGCGAAGGTCCGGGGTTCGAATCCCCGTGGCTCCACAGCCCCGACCGCCGGTCGTTCGTGCGCCCTCGGTTGGTGCCGCTCCTAGACTCCCCCCGACCGATGTCCCCTCAACGACAGGAGCCCTCGTGGCCACCGAGCTCTACGCCACCCTCTCCACCAGCAAGGGCGACGTCCGGGTGAGGCTGTTCCCCGACCACGCCCCCAAGACCGTCGCGAATTTCGTGGGCCTCGCCGACGGGACCGGCCAGTGGACCGACCCGCGCACCCGCAAGCCGGGCGAGGGCGCCCTGTACGCCGGGACGGTGTTCCACCGGGTCATCAATGGCTTCATGATCCAGGGCGGGGACCCGCTGGGCACCGGCACCGGTGGCCCGGGCTACCAGTTCAAGGACGAGATCCACCCGGAGCTGCAATTCAGCAAGCCCTACCTGCTTGCGATGGCCAATGCCGGCCCCGGCACCAACGGCTCGCAGTTCTTCATCACCGTCACCAACACGGCGCACCTGAACGGCAAGCACACCATCTTCGGTGAGGTCGCCGACCAGGCTGGGAGAGATGTTGTCGACGCCATCGCCACCACCCCGGTCGGCCGGCAGGACCGCCCGCAGAGCGACGTCGTGATCGCGTCCATCAGCGTGGAGAAGGTCGAGTCCTGAGCGAGGCCTCGGCGCCACCGGTCTGCTACCGCCACCCGGGGCGCGAGACCTACATTGCCTGCACCCGGTGCGAACGGCCGATCTGCCCGGACTGCATGGTCGGCGCCTCCGTCGGGTTCCAGTGCCCGGCGTGCGTCCAGGAGGGCGCTGCGACGGTCCGGCAGCCCACCGCGGCGTTCGGTGGGGCCGTGCGCAGCCGCCCCGTCGTGACCCAGGTGCTGCTCGCCACCAACGTGGTCGCGTTCCTCGCGACGACCTTCACCGGGACCGGCGTGCTGTTCGGAGGGTCACCGTCGCCACTGTTCCAGCGGCTCGCGCTGTCGCCCTCGCTCCACCCGGTCTTCACCGACGGGCAGTACACGGGCATCGCCGACGGGGTCGCGCAGGGTCAGTACTACCGGCTGCTCACCGCGATGTTCCTGCACTTCGGGATCGTCCACATCGCGTTGAACATGTTCTGCCTCTACTCCCTCGGGCCGTTCGTGGAGGCGGCGGTCGGTCGGCTCCGGTTCGCCGGGCTCTACCTGCTGTCGGGGCTGGCCGGGTCGGCGCTGTCCTACCTGCTGGGGCCATCAACCGAGCTCGGCGCGGGTGCGTCCGGGGCGGTCTTCGGCCTGTTCGCGGCGTTCTTCGTGCTCCAGCGCCGGCACGGTGCGGACATCACCTCGATCTCGGTCACCATCGTGCTGAACCTGCTCTTCAGCTTCAGCATCCCGAACATCGACTGGCGAGGGCACGTCGGGGGCCTGATCGGCGGAGCGCTTGTCACCGCGGCCCTGGTCTACGCCCCCCAGGGCCGCCGGCGCTCACTGGTGCAGGCCGCGGGCGGGGCCGGCGTCGCGCTGCTGGTCTTCGCTGTCGTCCTGGTGCGCACGTCGGCGCTGTCGGCCTGACCCGACATCTCGACCCGAGGCCGTGGGTCGCGGATCCGCTAGTTGGGCCGCCCTGGGAGGGCCGGGTCCGGTGGTCCGGCGGGCCCTGGCCGCAGCTGCTGGAGCTCGGCCAGCACCGCTTCCGGCGCCCGGCCCAGGCGCCGGCGCCCCAGGACGACGAGCACCTCACCGAGGTCGACCTCGAGCAGTGGCGCCCGGCGCTCGGTGACCACCCGGAGCCGCTCGACGTCGTACCAGGCAACGCGCACCCGGCGTACGCCGGTCACGACGCTCAGGCCTGCCACGTCCGCCCGCACGACCGGGCGCAGCACGAGGTCGCGCGTGCCGGCGACGGCCAAGCCGAGAACCACGGGTACGGCGAGCAGCTGGCCGGGCCGGTCCAGCACGCCGACCGCTCCGACCACGGCCAGCGCGACGGCGGCCAGCAGCTGCAGCACCCCGGCCACGCCAGAGGGACCGGCGGTCACGGTGCGGTCGTTACCCGGGACAGCGGTCGGGGCACCGGTCCGGGAATCGTCCACCCGGCGAGCGTGTCACGGACAGCAGGCGCCGGCCGGCAGGGCGAAGCGGCGGACGGGCCTGCGACCAGGAGTCACCGGCACGAGGTGTCAGCCGACAGGGTCCGGGGCACCTTGTCCACACTGTGGAGATCTCCTGGGGAGAACTACACAGGTGTGAGTCCTTGGTCCGTGCTGCCCTCGCCGCGAGCGGGACCGGTCAGCGCCACTGCGTGGACAGGCCGAACCCGGCGATGATGAAGCCGAAGCCCACCAGCAGGTTGCCGCTGCCCAACGACCCGACCAGCGGCATGTCCGGGCCGACGAGGTAGAAGACGACCAGCCACACGATCCCCACCAAGAACAGCCCGAGCATGAGCGGCGCGAGCCACACCGGGCTGGGGCCCTTCTTCTTCCGCACGCCCGTGGCGGTGGGGGCCGTGTAGACCGCCTTCTTCCGCTTCTTCGACACGGGCACGGGGACCTCCGGGGCACAGGCGTTGACGAGGGGGCAGGATGAGCCTATCGGCCACGGAAGGGACAGGCAGGTGTCGCACAGCGGTCGGGTCTGGCGCGTCCTGGTCCCGGTGACGGCCCTTTGCGCGGGCCTGCTGTTCGCAGCAAGCGCCGCGACGGCCCAGGGCACGGATCTGCGGGCCGGCCGGGTCGCCCAGCTCACCGACCTGGTCCGGGCGCGGCAGCGCGAGGTGGCGCGCCGTGAGGTGACGGCCACGGCGTTGCGGCACAAGGTCGCCGCCGGGTCCGCGGCGGCAGCCAGGTCGTCCCGGGACGTCGCCGCCGCGCAGCGCGGCAGCACGGTGGACGCGGCGGCCGCCGGGCTCGGCGCCGTGGCCGGGCCGGCAGTGACGGTGACGCTGGACGACGCTCCCCGCCCGCTCGACGGGACCCCGGCTGCCAGCGACAACCCCGACGACCTCGTCATCCACCAGCAGGACGTCCAGTCGGTCGTCAACGCCCTCTGGGCCGGCGGCGCCGAGGCCATGACCATCATGGGTGAGCGGGTGGTCTCCACCAGCGCGATCCGGTGCGTGGGCAACACGCTGCTCGTGCAAGGGGCCCTGGTCGGGCCGCCTTTCGTCATCACGGCGATCGGGGACGGCTCCCGGATGAGCGAGGCGCTGGCGGTGGAGCCCGGGGTCGTCCTGCTCCGGCAGTACGTCGACGCCTTCGGGGTCCGGCTGTCCACGACCCGCCAGGAACGCATGCTGCTGCCAAGGTACGCCGGGCCGCTGGACCTGCCGCACGTGCAGGTGCCGTGATCGAGGGCGTGCGCCGAACCCTGCGGGGCCTCGGGGAGCTGCTCGTGACGGCCGGGGTCGTGCTGCTGCTGTTCGTCGTCTACGAGCTCGAGGTCACCTCGGTCTACACGGCCCGCGAGCAGACCCGGCTGGGGCAGGACCTGCAGCACGCGTGGACCACCGCCGCACCGCAGCGCGGGACCGGCGCGGTCGCTGCAGTGGTCGACCCGATCCCGTCGCTGGGTGACGCCCTGGCCCGCCTCTACCTCCCCCGGCTGGGGCGGGAATACCACAAGGTGGTCGTGCAGGGCGTCGAGCGCTCGGACCTCAAGGAAGGCCCCGGCCACCTGCCCGGCTCGGCGCTCCCAGGCCAGCTGGGCAACGTCGTCATCAGCGGCCACCGCACGACGTACGGCGCTCCGTTCAACCGGCTCGACGAGCTGCAGGTGGGCGACGCCGTCGTCGTCGAGACCCGCACGACCTGGTACACCTACCGCGTGACCGGGATGTCGGTGGTCGCGCCGACCGCGGTCGAGGTGACCTTCCCGGTCCCCGGCGACGCTGGAGCGACCCCGACCCAGCGGCTGCTGACCCTGACGACCTGCAACCCCAAGTACAGCGCCCAGACCCGGCTGATCGTCCGGGCGCTGCTGCAGACCCCGCTGGCCAAGGTGCCCGGGGTCCTGCCGCCGGCCCTGCGGACGGGGGCCTAGGTGTACGGCTGGATCTGGCAACACCTGCCGGGCCCGTTGGCGCTGCGCCTGCTGCTCGTGCTGGTCTTGCTCGCGGTCGCGGTGGCGGTGCTGATGCTGGTGGTGTTCCCCACGGTGGAGCCCCTGCTGCCCTTTGGTGATGTGACGGTCCAGACGCCGTCCCGGTAGGCCCGGCATCGGCGTCCGAGGCGGCCGGACCCGGTCCGACACCGTGCCACACTCGGCCGCACGACCGTCGTCCGAGAGGCCCCTGCCGTGCCTGTCCCCCGCTCGACCCCGACCCCCCGCGTCCGCCGTCCGCGCACACCCCGCCTCCCGGCCGGGGTGCAGGTGCTGGCCGGCGAATCGTCCCGGGCGGTGACGTACGACGACCGGCCGTGGCTGAAGAGCTACCCGGCTGGCGTGCCCAGCGACCCCGACGTGCCGCTGGTCCCGCTGACCCGGCTGCTGGACGACGCGACCAGCACCTACCCGGAGCATGTCGCGCTGGCCTTCCTCGGGGTCCGCACGACCTACCGCGAGCTCAGCCGACAGGTCG
This sequence comes from Frankiales bacterium, assembly GCA_043732345.1. Lineage (GTDB taxonomy): Bacteria > Actinomycetota > Actinomycetes > Mycobacteriales > SCTD01 > RYN-111. The sequence goes on from JAYTHS010000008.1 coordinate 4,993, forward strand.
AGCTGTTCGCCCGCGTGCTCGCCGACCTGGGGGTCGGCAAGGGTGACCGGGTCGCCCTGGTGCTGCCGAACTGCCCGCAGAACGTCGTGGCAGTGTTCGCCGCGCTGCGCCTTGGGGCCGTCGTCGTCGAGCACAACCCGCTCTACACCGAGGCCGAGCTGCGCCACCAGCTCGCCGATTGCGGCGCCACGGTCGTGGTCTGCCTCGACCGGGTGCATGCCGCCGTCGCGCAGGTCCAGCCCGACACAGCCGTTCGGAAGGTCGTCGTGACCTCGATCCTGGACGCGCTGCCGCGGCGTCAGCGGCTGCTGCTCAACCTGCCCCTCGGCTCAGCCGGCAGGCGCAAGGCGCAGCTCAGCGCGGAGGTCCCGCCCGGGACGCTGCGGTGGGCCGCCCTCATGAAGCGGGCGGCCACCGGCAGTAGCGCCCCGGTGGCGGTGATCGACCCGATGACAGACCTGGCGCTGCTGCAGTACACCGGGGGGACGACGGGGTTGTCCCGGGGCGCGATGCTCACGCACCACAACCTGGTCAGCAACACCTGGATGAACCGGATCTGGGACACCGAGGCCAGGCCGGGCCGCGAGGTCACGCTGGGGGTTCTGCCGCTGTTCCACGCCTACGGCCTGACGGTGGCGATGACCAGCACGATCCTGCTCGGCGGGACGCTGGTCCTGCTGCCGCGCTTCGACCTGGACGAGGTGTTCGCCGCCATCGACCGCTGGGGACCGACGCTGCTGCCCGGCGTACCGCCGATTTACAAGGCCCTGGCCGACAGCCCCAAGGTCAAGGACCACGACCTGTCGAGCATCCGCCTGTGCGTCTCCGGCGCGATGCGCCTGTCACCCGAGGTCGCGGAGCAGTTCCGGGCGGTCTCCGGAGCGACCCTCGTCGAGGGCTACGGCCTGACGGAGACGTCACCGTCGACGCACGCCAACCCGACGACCAGCCCGGGTCGACCGGGCAGCATCGGCCTGCCCCTGCCCGGCACGCTGTGCCGGGTCGTGGACCAGCAGAACCCATCCCGGCAGGTCCCGGTCGGCGAGCCCGGAGAGCTGGTGATCAAGGGGCCGCAGGTGTTCGCGGGCTACTGGGGCCATGCGGACCAGGAGGGCGTGTTCACGGCGGACGGCTACCTACTAACCGGCGACGTCGCCGTCATGGACGACGACGGGTGGTTCCGCATCGTCGACCGCAAGAAGGAGATGATCATCGCGGGGGGCTTCAACATCTACCCCTCCGAGGTCGAGGCCGTCCTGAACACGCTGGCGGGCGTTGCCGACGTCGCGGTGGTGGGCGTGCCGGACCGCTACCGCGGCGAGACGGTCACGGCGTTCGTCGTGCGGGCCCCCGGCGCCCGCCTCAGCGAGCAGGACGTCGTCGAGCACGCTGCCGCCTCGCTGACCGCCTACAAGGTGCCCAAGGTCGTGGAGTTCGTCGACGTGCTGCCGCGCTCGGCGGTGGGCAAGGTCCTGCGGCGGGCCTTGGCGCAGCGCGGCGGCGCCGCGACCGAGGCCGACCTCGCGCCGGCGCCGGCGGCCCGGGCGAGGAGGGCGCCCGTCACGAAGGCGCCCGTCACGAAGGCGCCCATCACGAAGGCGCCCGTCACGAAGGCGCCCATCACGAAGGCGCCCCTCAGGAAGGCGCCCGTCACGAAGGCGCCCCTCAGGAAGGCGCCCGTAACGAAGGCGCCCCTCAGGAAGGCGCCCCTCAGGAAGGCCCCGGCCAAGGCGCCGCTAGTGAAGGCGCCCGTCACGAAGGCACCCGTCACGAAGGCACCGGCCACGAAGGCACCGGCCACAAAGGCGCCGGCCCAGGTTTCAGCGGCGAAGTCGCCGGCGAAGCCCCGGACCCCGCGCCCCTGACGGGCCGCGTCGTAGCGTCTGCCCCATGACCCGCGTCCTCGTCGTCGACAACTACGACAGCTTCGTGTTCAACCTGGTGCAGTACCTCGGCCAGCTCGGGGCCGAGACCGTCGTGGTGCGCAACGACGTCGTCGCGCTCGCCGACGTGTCGAGGTACGACGGGGTGCTGCTCAGCCCCGGACCGGGGGCACCCGAGGACGCCGGTCGGTCGGTCGAGCTGGTCGGAGCCTGCGAGCAGGCCGGCGTACCGCTGCTCGGGGTCTGCCTGGGGCACCAGGCGATCGCGGTGGCCCACGGCGCGACGGTCAGCCGGGCGCCAGAACTCCTGCACGGCAAGACCAGTGAGGTCGAGCACGACCACGCGGGGGTGCTGCACGCCCTGCCGAGCCCGTTCACCGCGACGCGCTACCACTCGCTCGCGGTCGAGGAGAACACCCTGCCGGCCGAGCTGCAGGTCACGGCTCGGACGGCGGGCGGTGTCGTCATGGCGCTGCGCCACCGCGACGCCGCCATCGAGGGTGTGCAGTTC
>JAYTHS010000009.1:0-2145 GCA_043732345.1 Frankiales bacterium
GCCGTGCGGATCACGGTGCCGGCGTTGCCGGGGTCGGCGACGCCGTGCAGCACCGCGACGAGCCGGGGCCGGCCGGCCAGTGCCGCCGTGAGGTCGACGTCGAGCAGCGGGGCGATACCGACCAGGCCCTGCGGGTTCACGGTCTCTCCGAGCGCGGCGAGCACCGGCTCGTCGACGTGGGTGACGACGACTCCCCGACGGGCGGCCTCGACGGCGAGCGGGTGTGCGGGGTCGGTCGTGAACAGCTCCAGCAGGCTGTCGAGCGCCTCCCGGACCGCCTGCGGGCCCTCGACGACGAACCGCCGCTCGGCCAGACGGGCCGAGCGGCGGTGCAGTCGTCGTACGGCCTGGACCCGCTCGTTGCGGGTCGAGGTGAGCACGAGGTCAGGCAGGCTGGTTGACGTCCGCGGGCAGGGCCGCCTTGGCCACGGCGACGAGCACGGCGAAGGCCGACATGTCGCTGACGGCCAGCTCGGCGAGGTTCTTGCGGTCCACCTCGACGCCAGCGAGCTTGAGGCCCTGGACGAGCCGGTTGTACGTCATGCCGTTCTGCCGGGCCGCCGCGTTGATGCGGGTGATCCACAGCTGGCGGAAGTCGCCCTTGCGCTTCTTGCGGTCGCGGTACTCATAGGTCGCGCTGTGGAGCAGCTGCTCCTTGGCCTTGCGGTAGAGCCGGCTGCGCTGACCGCGGTAGCCGCTGGCCTTCTCGAGGACCTCACGGCGCTTCTTCTGGGCGTTGACTGCCCTCTTGACGCGTGCCATCTGCGTGTTCCTTCGTCTCTAGGTCGAGCGGTAGGGGGTGATGCGGAGCGGGCTCGGGCCTAGAGGCCCAGGAGCTTCTTCATCTTCTTGGTGTCGGCCGGGGCGACCTCGACCGTGCCGGTGAGGCGACGCGTGAGCCTGCTGGACTTGCGCTCGAGCATGTGGCGCTTGCCGGCGTGCTCCCGCAGCAGCTTGCCGGAACCGGTGATCTTGATGCGCTTCTTGGCGCCGCTGTGGGTCTTCTGCTTGGGCATGTCTGGCGTCGCCTCTCGGTCCTGGTCGGAGCGTGCTGTCTCGGTGTGCTGTGCGGTCAGGCTGTGGAGCGGTCTAGCTGGCTGGGGTCTCGGCGTCCGCGGTGGAAGCCACCGGCACCGGCACCGGGGTCGGGCTCGGGCTCGGGCTCGGGCTCGCGGCGACCTCGACCGGTTCGGTGGCCACCGTCTCGCCGACCGGGGCGTCGTCGGCCTGTCCGGCCCGTCCACCCTCGGCCGCCTTGGCGTCGGCGGCGATCTTCTTGAGGTCCGCCGCGTTCTTGTGGGGTGCCAGGACCATGATCATGTTGCGTCCGTCCTGCTTGGGCGAGGACTCGACGAAGCCCAGGTCCGACACGTCGGCCCCGAGACGCTGCAGCAACCGGAAGCCGAGCTCGGGCCTCGACTGCTCCCGACCACGGAACATGATCGTGATCTTGACCTTGTCGCCGGCTTTGAGGAACCGGACGACGTGGCCCTTCTTCGTCTCGTAGTCGTGCGGGTCGATCTTGGGCCGGAGCTTCATCTCCTTGATGACCGTGAGGACCTGGTTCTTGCGGCTCTCACGGGCCTTCTGCGCGGCCTCGTACTTGAACTTGCCGTAGTCCATGAGCTTGCAGACCGGCGGTCGGGCCATGGGTGCGACCTCCACGAGGTCGAGGTCGCTGTCCTGGGCCATCTGCAGGGCCGCGCCGATCGCGACGATGCCCACCTGCTCGCCGTTCGGACCGACCAGTCGCACCTCGGGGACGCGGATCCGGTCGTTGATGCGGGGTTCAGCGCTGATGCTGCCTCCAAGGCTGCGGGTGTCGGCTGCGCCCTTGGGGCCTCAGGAGCGAGGGCCCCGCGCTCCGCGCAGGACCCACCAGGTGTCCCAAGGGACAGGCCGCCCAGAGGCAGCCACGACACCGCGCGCCGAAGCACTCGGGCCAACCGGACCCGTACACCGCGAGGTGCCCGGGTGGGAGGTGGGACCTCCGCTTGCGCGGCCGACCACAAGGGGTCGACCGGGTCGTGTCTGCAAGGCTAGCAGTATGACCGAGCCCAGCGCCCCCGATCCCGAGCTGCGCGACCTGGCCGACGTCCCGGCGGCCGAGGTCATCTCCGCCGTCTCGGTCCACCTGATGAGCGC
>JAYTHS010000010.1:0-20493 GCA_043732345.1 Frankiales bacterium
GGTTTTAGGTGGAGCGGGCGACCGGGATCGAACCGGCACCATCAGTTTGGAAGACTGAGGCTCTACCATTGAGCTACGCCCGCGCGCTCGCACGACCACTGGGGAGAGCGGGCCGTGCGGGGCGTAGCGTAGTGGCTAGCGCGCCTGCTTTGGGAGCAGGAGATCGGGAGTTCGAATCTCCCCGCCCCGACAGCCTCCTCACCTGTCTCTCACCCTCCCCTGGAAGGACCACCCTGTGCAGAGCTCCGTCGAGACCTTGAGCCCCACGCGGGTCAAGCTCACCGTCGAGGCCGGCTTCGACGAGCTCAAGCCCGAGCTGGACAAGGCCTACCGGAGCATCGGGGCGCAGGTGAAGGTTCAGGGCTTCCGTCCCGGCAAGGTGCCGCCGCGCATCCTGGACCAGCGGGTGGGGCGCGGGGTCGTGCTCGAGGAGGCCGTCAACGAGGCCATCCCGCGGCTGTACGGTGAGGCCGTCGAGCAGGTCGAGCTCAAGCCGGTCGGGCGACCCGACGTCGAGGTGACCGAGCTGGCCGACAACGACAAGCTCTCCTTCACGGCCGAGGTCGACGTGCGTCCCGCCTTCGACATTCCCCCCTACGACAGCCTTTCGATCGTCGTCGACGACGTCGTGGTCACCGACGAGGAGATCGACGAACAGCTCACCGGGCTGCGCGAGCGCTTCGCGTCCCTCACGCCCGTGGAGCGGGCCGCCGGCACCGGTGACTTCCTCACCCTGGACCTCGTCGCGACCCTCGACGGGGACGAGGTGCCCGGCGGCACCGCGCAGGGGCTGTCCTACGAGATCGGCTCGGGCGCCCTGCTCGAGGGGATCGACGAGGCCGTCCTCGGGGCCAGTGCCGGTGACACCCGGACCTTCTCCACCCCGCTGCCCTCCGGCGAGCTCGCCGGCCAGGACGCGGAGGTGGCCGTGACGGTCCGGACCGTGAACGAGCGCACGCTGCCCGAGCTGGACGACGCCTGGGCCCAGACCGCAGCCGGCTTCGACGACCTCGCCGGCCTCACGGCGGACGTGCGCACCCGCCTGGACCGCGTCAAGCGCCTCCAGCAGGGCGTCGACGCCCGCGACAAGGTCCTCGAGTCCCTGCTCGCCCAGATCACCATCCCGCTGCCCGAGTCGGTCGTCACCGCTGAGCTCGAGTGGCGGCGGGCCTCGACCAAGGAGCAGCTCGACCGCTCCGGCCAGACGATGGAGGCGTTCCTCGCCGACCAGGACAAGACGGCCGAGCAGTGGGAGGCCGAGCTCGTCGAGGGTGCCGACGAGGCCGTCAAGGCCCAGCTGGTTCTCGACACGATCGCCGACGCGGAGGAGCTCACCATCTCCGATGCCGAGCTCAATGACCAGGTCTTCCGCCGGGCGGCCCGGGCCAACATGGCCCCCCAGGCCTATGCCGACGCCCTCGTCCAGAGCGGCCAGGTCCCTGGGCTGATCTCCGAGGTCCGCCGGGGCAAGGCCCTCGCCACCGTCATGGAGGCAGCCACGATCGTCGACGCCTCAGGCAACACCGTCGATCTCGAGCAGCTGCGCGACGACATGGGCAGCCCTGAGGCCGAGGTGGAGGTCGACGATGACGGTCGCCCGTACCACCTGCATGCCGACGGCGAGGTCCACTACCTCGACGAGGACGGCGGGCACTAGTCCTGCCCCCGTACGACGACGGCCGCCGGGTCACCGATCGGGTGGCCGTCGCGGCGTGTTGGTGGGTCCTACCCGGTCGGCGTCAGGCCCCCAGCGGCCTACGCCCACGGCGTAAGGGGCTCGGACGCGGAGTGGAGCGTCCGATCCCAGGGTTAGGGTCCTCGACAGGCGCGGATCCCGGTTCGCGCAGCACGTCCCACCGCCCTCGAGACAGACCTCGAGGCAACCACCGAGGAAGGGGCCACGCCGTGACCCGTACCGACTCCGGGCTCGTCGTCCCGAGCACGCTCGGCCACAGCTCCACCAGCGTGCCCGCCAGCCGCCAGGGCGGCGGCTCCAACGGGCTCGACGACCAGGTCTTCAACCGCCTGCTGAAGGAGCGCATCATCTTCATGGGTTCGCAGGTGGAGGACTCGATGGCCAACGCCATCTGCGCCCAGCTCCTGCTGCTGGCCGCCGAGGACCCCGACCGCGACATCTTCCTGTACATCAACAGCCCCGGCGGCTCGATCTCGGCCGGCATGGCGATCTACGACACGATGCAGTTCGTCACCAACGACGTGGCGACGGTCGGCCTGGGGCTCGCGGCCTCGATGGGCCAGTTCCTGCTCTGCGCCGGCGCCAAGGGCAAGCGCTACGCGACGCCCCACGCGCGGATCATGATGCACCAGCCCTCCGGCGGCATCGGTGGAACCGCGGCCGACATCGCCATCCAGGCCGAGCAGATGCTCTACGTCAAGAAGCAGATGGCCGAGCGCATCGCCTTCCACACCGGCCAGACCGAGGAGCAGATCGAGAAGGACTCCGACCGCGACCGCTGGTTCAGCGCGGCGGAGGCCAAGGACTACGGCTTCATCGACCACGTCGTCGGCGCGGCCTCGGACGTCCCGTCCGGTGCCGGCACCCGGGCCTGAGGAGGCACCCGTATGAGCTTCGAGACCCCCACCAATTACACGATCCCGATCGTCATCGAGCAGACCTCCCGCGGAGAGCGCTCTTTCGACATCTACAGCCGCCTGCTCAAGGAGCGCATCATTTTCCTGGGCACGCCGATCGACGACGGTGTGGCCAACGTCGTCATGGCGCAGCTGCTGCACCTGGAGTCCGAGGACCCCGACCGTGACATCTCGATCTACATCAACAGCCCCGGCGGGTCCTTCACGGCACTGACGGCGATCTACGACACGATGCAGTTCGTCAAGCCTGAGATCCAGACCATCTGCATGGGGCAGGCCGCCTCAGCGGCCGCCGTGCTGCTGGCCGCCGGGACCAAGGGGAAGCGGCTGGCGCTCGAACATGCCCGGGTGCTCATCCACCAGCCCAGCGGGGGCGGCGAGGGCCAGAGCTCGGACATCGAGATCCAGGCTCGTGAGATCCTGCGGATGCGTGAACTGCTCGAGCAGCTGCTGTCTACCCACACCGGTCGGGCCCCGCTGGACATTCGCAAAGACATCGAGCGCGACAAGATCCTCACGGCCAAGGAGGCCGTGGAGTATGGCTTGATCGACGAGGTCGTCAGCACTCGCAAGACCGCGCAGCTCAGCTCTACCTGACCCCGCCCCCGTCCGGCCGGCCTGCCGCACCGCCTCACGTCGGATGGCGGGTTGGCCGATAGCACTCCCGACAGGCCCGATCGGCAGTACCGTCGGTCGGGCACAGCACGGCCCCGGCCCTCGCGGCTCCAGGCGCCCGGGGGCGTATTTACACAGGGACGAGGTAGCGGTGGCACGCATCGGTGACGGTGGCGACCTGCTCAAGTGCTCCTTCTGCGGCAAGTCGCAGAAGCAGGTCAAGAAGCTCATCGCGGGCCCCGGGGTCTACATCTGCGACGAGTGCATCGACCTGTGCAACGAGATCATCGAGGAGGAGCTCAGCGAGAGCTCCGAGCTCACGTGGTCCGAGCTCCCCAAGCCCCGTGAGATCTTCGACTTCCTCGACGGCTACGTCATCGGGCAGGACGTCGCCAAGCGGACACTGGCCGTGGCTGTCTACAACCACTACAAGCGGATTCAGGCCGGGACCAGCGACGGGCACAAGGGCGGCGACCCGGTGGAGCTGCAGAAGAGCAACATCCTTCTGCTCGGACCGACCGGCTGCGGCAAGACGCTGCTCGCGCAGACCCTCGCCAAGATGCTCAACGTCCCCTTCGCCATCGCGGACGCCACCGCACTGACGGAGGCGGGCTACGTCGGGGAGGATGTCGAGAACATCCTGCTCAAGCTCATCCAGGCGGCGGACTACGACGTCAAGAAGGCCGAGACCGGGATCATCTACATCGACGAGGTCGACAAGATTGCCCGCAAGAGCGAGAACCCGTCGATCACCCGTGACGTGTCGGGCGAGGGCGTGCAGCAGGCGCTGCTGAAGATCCTCGAGGGCACGACCGCCTCAGTGCCCCCCCAGGGCGGTCGCAAGCACCCGCACCAGGAGTTCATCCAGATCGACACGACCAACGTCCTGTTCATCGTGGGTGGTGCCTTCGCCGGCCTGGACAAAGTCATCGAGCAGCGGATCGGCAAGAAGTCGATCGGCTTCGGCGCCGTCCTGCACGGCAAGAACGAGGTGGACGCCGGCAACGTCTTCGGCAACGCGATGCCCGAGGACCTGCTCAAGTACGGCATGATCCCCGAGTTCATCGGGCGGTTGCCGGTCCTCACCAGCGTCAACAACCTCGACCGCGAGGCCTTGATCCGGATCCTCACCGAGCCCAAGAACGCCCTGCTCAAGCAGTACGCCCGGCTCTTCGAGCTCGACGGCGTGGATCTGGAGTTCACCGAGGACGCCCTCGAGGCGGTCGCCGACCAGGCCATCAAGCGCGGCACCGGCGCCCGTGGGCTGCGGGCCATCCTCGAGGAGGTGCTGCTGTCGGTGATGTATGACATCCCGAGCCAGGATGACATCGCGACCTGCGTCGTGACGCGCGAGGTCGTGCTGGAGCACACCCTGCCGACGCTGGTCCCCCGGGACGCCTCGACCCCGGCCCGCCGGGAGCGCCGGGACAAGACCGCCTGATCCTGCGGTCCCGCCCTACCCGCGGGTATTGGCCGTCGGGCTGCCGGGGTCCGGGTCAGTCGAGGCGGTAGCCCGCGAGCTGTCGGGCCTGGCAGACCAGCCGACCGGTGGAGTCCCACAGCTCGACGTCCTCGTCGAGCCAGCCGTCCTGCATCAGGCGGGCCCGCTGCACGCCGCGCACCCAGCCGGGGGCGGGCAGGGCACGCAGGTACGCGGTCAACTCGACGGTCGGCACCCAGCCGGTGAGCCCCAGGCCGAAGGTGACCGGCGGCAGCGCGTCGGCGAAGACCAGCAGGTCCAGTGGCGAGGGGTCGGCGCCGTCTGCCCGCCGCAACCAGCCCCGCGCCTCAGCGGCCGACCCGCCCGGTCCCGACGCCGGCCGGGAGGGAACCGGAGCGGCGCTGGGGACGGCGAACGACGAGGGGTCCAACCGGAGCTCCACGTGCTCCAGGTGCCCCACCCGCAGCTGGTCAGCCCGATCCGCCGGGGCGCGGGAGCACTCCTCCAGCGGCGCGACGTCGGGCAGGACCGCGTCTGTCCAGAACGGCTCGGGAGCGGCCAGCGTCCCGGTCGTCACGAGGGCCTCGACCACGGCCTGGCCGTCCTGGGCGAGCCGCACCCGCGTCGAGGCGACCCGTCGCCCGGTGCGCAGGACCTCGACCTCGAGCGCCGCCGTACCGGGGGCGGGGGAGCGGACGAAGGTCGCGCTGACCACGAGCGGCTCCGGGTGGCCCGGCGTGAGGGCGGCCTCCACGACGAGCCGCATCAGGTAGCCGCCGTGGGCCCGACCCCCGATGGCCCAGTCCGGGTCCAGCAGCACAGTCGTCCGGGAGTCCACGGCCGGCAGCCGAGGCGCGCGAGGACTCGGTCGGCCCCGCTCCCTAGACTTGGTCCGGTGACCACCTCCATGCCCGACAAGCCCACCCTGGACGGCCTCGAGGCGACGTGGGATAGGGTCTGGCGCGAGCAGGGCACGTACGCCTTCGACCGCACGGCCGACCGAGCGGACATCTACGCGATCGACACCCCACCGCCGACGGTCAGCGGGTCGCTGCACATGGGCTCGGTGTTCGGCTACGCCCAGACCGACAGCATCGCGCGCTACCAGCGAATGACCGGCAAGACGCTCTTCTACCCGATGGGCTGGGACGACAACGGCCTGCCGACCGAGCGGCGGGTGCAGAACTACTACGGGGTGCGCTGCGACCCGGGCCTGCCCTACGACCCGGCGTACGTACCCCCGGCCGAGGTGCCGAAGGAGCCCGTCAGCATCAGTCGCCGCAACTTCGTCGAGCTCTGCCTGAAGCTCACCGCCGAGGACGAGAAGGCCTTTGAGGCGCTGTGGCGGGCCCTCGGGCTGAGCGTGGACTGGGCGCAGACCTACACCACGATCGGACCGGTCAGCCAACGCGTGAGCCAACGGGCGTTCCTGCGCAACCTGGCGCGTGGCGAGGCCTACGCCCAGGAGGCGCCGACGCTCTGGGACGTCGACTTCCGCACCGCCGTCGCGCAGGCAGAGCTCGAGGACAGGGAGCTGCCGGGCGCCTACCACCGGATCGCCTTCGCCCGGCCCGACGGCACCCCCGTGCACATCGAGACCACCCGCCCGGAGCTGCTCGCGGCCTGCGTCGCGCTGGTCGCCCACCCCGATGACGAGCGCTACCGCGGCCTGTTCGGCACGATGGTCACGACCCCGCTGTACGGCGTGCAGGTTCCCGTCCACGCCCACGAGCTCGCCCAGCCCGACAAAGGCTCGGGCATCGCGATGATCTGCACCTTCGGCGACACCACCGACGTCGTGTGGTGGCGTGAGCTTGACCTGCCGGTGCGCAGCATCGTGGGACGCGACGGCCGCCTGCTCCCGACCGCGCCCGACGGCGTCGACGCCCCGGCGTACGCCGACATCGCCGGAAAGACCGTCAAGCAGGCCCAGCGGCTCGTGGTCGAGGCGCTGGCCGCCTCCGGCGCGCTGGTCGGGGAGCCCACGTCCATCACCCACCAGGTGAAGTTCTTCGAGAAGGGCGACCGGCCACTCGAGATCGTGACCAGCCGACAGTGGTACATCCGCAACGGCGGCCGCGACGCCGGACCGCGGGCCGAGCTGCTCGACCGCGGCGCCGAGCTGCAGTGGCACCCGGGCCACATGCGGTCCCGCTACGACAACTGGGTCAGCGGCCTGAACGGTGACTGGCTGATCAGCCGACAGCGCTTCTTCGGCGTGCCGATCCCGCTCTGGTACCGCCTGGACGCGGCGGGCGAGCCGGCGTACGACAAGCCGCTCGTGCCCGCCGAGGAGCTGCTGCCCGTCGACCCGTCCAGCGACGTGCCGGTCGGCTTCACCGCCGAGCAGCGCGGCGTGCCCGGCGGCTTTGTCGGGGACGCCGACGTCATGGACACCTGGGCGACCAGCTCGCTGACCCCCCAGATCGCCGGCCGGTGGGAGGATGACCCCGACCTGTTCGCGCGGGTCTTCCCGATGGACCTTCGCCCGCAGGGGCCCGAGATCATCCGAACCTGGCTGTTCAGCACGGTCGTGCGCAGCCACCTTGAGCACGGGGTCCTGCCCTGGCGCGACACCGCGATCAACGGCTGGGTGCTCGACCCGGACCGCAAGAAGATGAGCAAGAGCAAGGGCAACGTGGTGACCCCGCTGCCGCTGCTGCAGGAGTACGGCTCCGACGCGGTCCGCTACTGGGCCTGCTCGGGTCGGCCCGGCACCGACACCGCCGTCGACGTCGGGCAGATGAAGATCGGCCGGCGGCTCGCGATGAAGCTGCTCAACGCCAGCCGCTTCGTGCTGGGCTTCCCGCAGGCCGGCCCCGGCGAGGTCACCGAGGACGTCGACCTGGCGCTGCTCCAGGCCCTCGCCGCGGTCGTCGACACGGTGACGGAGGCCTTCGCCGGCTACGACTACGCCCGAGCTCTGGAGCGGTCCGAGAGGTTCTTCTGGACCTTCTGCGACGACTACATCGAGCTGGTGAAGGCCCGGGCCTACGGACAGGGCCCGGCCGCCGACTCCGCCAACCGGGCACTGCGGATCGCGCTGGACGTCCAGCTGCGGCTGTTCGCGCCGTTCCTCGCCTTCGCCGCCGAGGAGGTCTGGTCCTGGTGGCAGGACGGCTCGGTGCACCGTGCACCATGGCCGACCGCCAAGCCGACCGGCGGTGACCCTGCCGTCCTGCAGGTCGCCGGCGAGGTGCTGGCCCAGGTGCGCAAGGCCAAGAGCACCGCGAAGGTCACCATGAAGACGCCGGTGCTCACCTTGGTCGTCGCCGACACCGCCGACCGGCTCGCCCTGGTGGAGCGGGCCCGGACCGACCTGGTCAACGCCGGGCTGGTGCAGGACCTGCAGCTGCTCGAGGGGGAGCCGTCGGTGACCGCCGTCCTCGGCGAGCCCCCCGCCAAGGTTGCGCGCACATGAGCCTCGAGCGGGTTATGGCCCAGCTGGGGACCAGGTTCCCCAACGAGAACGCCATGGTCCCCGACCTGGACCGCATCACCACGCTGATGGACCTGCTCGGCTCGCCGCAGCTGAGCTACCCCTCGATCCACCTGACGGGGACCAACGGCAAGACCAGCACCGCCCGGATGGTCGACGCGCTGGTGCGTGGCTTCGGCCTGCGCCCCGGCCGCTACACCAGCCCGCACCTGGACACCGTCACCGAGCGGATCACTGTCGACGGGGACCCGCTGTCGGACGAGCGGTTCACCGAGGTCTTCGACGAGGTCTTGCCTTACGTCGAGCTGGTGGACGCCCGCTCGCCGGTCCCGATGAGCTTCTTCGAGGTCCTCACCGGGATGGCCTTCGCGGCCTTCGCCGACGCCCCGGTCGACGTCGCCGTGGTCGAGGTCGGACTCGGGGGCCTGTGGGACGCCACCAACGTGATCACCGCCGGGACCTGCGTGGTGCTGCCCGTCGGGCTGGACCACGTCCCGCTGCTCGGCACCACGCTGGCCGAGATCGCCACCGAGAAGGCCGGGATCATCCACCCCGGTGCGACCGTCGTGCTGGCCGCCCAACCGCCCGAGGCCGCCGAGGTCCTTTTGCGGCGGTGCGCCGAGATGGGCGCCACGGTCGCCCGCGAGGGCCTCGAGTTCGGCGTGGTCGACCGTCGTACGGCGGTAGGTGGGCAGCTGCTGACCCTGCAGGGGCTGGCCGGCCGGTACGAGGACGTGTTCCTGCCGCTGCACGGCGTCCACCAGGCTGCCAACGCCGCGGCTGCTCTCGCCGCCGTCGAGGCCTTCCTCGGAGGGGGCCAGGGGTCGCTGGACCCCGACGCCGTCCGCGCGGGCTTCGCCGACGTCAGCAGCCCCGGCCGCCTGGAGGTCCTGCGCAGCTCGCCGACCGTGCTCGTCGACGCGGCCCACAACCCGCACGGCATGGCGGCCACGGTGGCGGCCCTGACCGACGCCTTCTCCTTCACCCACCTGGTGGCCGTGGTCGCGTGCCTGGCCGACAAGGACGTCCGCACCATGCTCGAGGTCCTCGAGCCGGCCGTGTCGAGCATCGTGGTCAGCCAGACGGCCTCGCCGCGGCGGATGCCGGCAGAGGAGCTGCACGAGCTTGCCGTCGAGGTGTTCGGGCAGGACCGGGTCAGCGTCGAAGAACGTCTCGACGACGCCCTGGACGCCGCCATGGCGCTGGCCGACAGCGAGTCGGCGTATGGCGGCAGCGGGGTCCTGGTGACCGGCTCGGTCGTCACGGCCGGCGAGGCCCGCACCCTGCTCACGGCCCGCTGACCGCCGTCCCCCGGCTGGCCCCCCTTGATCAACGGAACAGGCAGGGGTCAGCCGGGGCCTGCGATGCCCCTGCCGCTTTCGTTGACCACATAGCGGTGAGCGCATCGGGACGGACCGGAGGCGCCGGTAGCCTCAGGGCACACACCCCGACATACTGGAGATCTCGCAGTGGCCATCGAGCGCACCCTCGTCCTCGTCAAGCCCGACGGCATACGCCGCGGCCTCGCCGGCGAGGTCATCAGCCGGCTGGAGAACAAGGGCCTGACGCTCGTCGCGATGGAGCTGCGGACGCTCGACAAGGCCACCGCCGAGCAGCACTACGCCGAGCACAGCGAGCGCCCTTTCTTCGGCGAGCTCGTGACCTTTATCACGAGCGCGCCGCTCGTCGCCCTCGTCGTCCAGGGCCCGCACGCCGTCGCCGGCACCCGCGGGATCATGGGCATCACCAACCCCGTCGAGGCGACACCCGGCTCGATCCGCGGGGACTACGCCCTGGAGATCGGCGAGAACCTCGTGCACGGCTCGGACTCGCCCGAGTCGGCGGCCCGCGAGATCGGGATCTTCTTCCCGGGCCTGTGACCTGCACCGCCTGCCGGGCCGTGCACCAGTCGGCAACCTGAACGGCGCCGGGTGACCTGTGCCAATGCGACCGGCCCGGATCCCCGCTCGCGGGGGTCCGGGCCGTCTCGTGGGCGGGGCTCGACCTCCGGTGGAGGCTGACAGGCATTTCTGCTGGGCGGGGGCACGCGGTTACGATGATGCCTCCGCTGCAGGTGATGCCGGTCCATAGCGCCTCCTCAGCACGACCCCGAACGGGAAGGCCCTGCCGCTCATGGCGAACAACGCCTCGTTCCTCGGCCGTGACATGGCCGTCGACCTCGGGACCGCGAACACGCTGGTCTACGTACGTGGACGCGGGGTGGTGCTGAACGAGCCGTCAGTGGTCGCGATCAACACCAACACCTCCGGCATCCTTGCCGTCGGCACCGAGGCCAAGCGCATGATCGGCCGCACACCCGGCAACATCGTGGCGATCCGGCCCCTGAAGGACGGCGTCATCGCTGACTTCGACACCACCGAGCGGATGCTGCGCTACTTCATCCAGAAGGTGCACCGCCGCCGCCACTTCGCCAAGCCGCGGATCGTCATCTGCGTCCCGTCGGGCATCACCGGTGTCGAGCAGCGTGCCGTCAAGGACGCCGGATACCAGGCCGGGGCCCGCAAGGTCTTCATCATCGAAGAGCCCATGGCCGCTGCCATCGGCGCCGGGCTGCCGGTCCACGAGCCCACCGGAAACATGGTCGTCGACATCGGCGGGGGCACGACCGAGGTCGCCGTCATCAGCCTCGGCGGCATCGTGACGAGCCAGTCGATCCGCACCGGCGGGGACGAGCTCGACAGCGCGATCATCTCCTACGTCAAGAAGGAGTACTCCCTGATGCTCGGGGAGCGCACCGCCGAGGAGATCAAGATGGCCATCGGCTCGGCCTTCCCGATGCCGGACGAGCCGCACGCCGAGATCCGCGGTCGCGACCTGGTCAGCGGCTTGCCCAAGACGATCGTCGTGAGCGCTGAGGAGATCCGTAAGGCCATCGAGGAGCCTGTCAATGCGATCGTCGATGCGGTGAAGAACACCCTCGACAAGTGCCCGCCCGAGCTGTCGGGCGACGTCATGGACCGCGGCATCGTGCTCACCGGTGGAGGGGCGCTGCTCAAGGGTCTGGACGAACGCCTGAAGCACGAAACCGGCATGCCGATCCACATCACCGACAACCCGCTGCACAGCGTCGCCATCGGGTCGGGCAAGTGCGTCGAGGAGTTCGAGGCCCTCCAGCAGGTCCTGATCTCCGAGCCGCGCCACTGAGCCCCCGGTAGCTGCGCGCGTGCGGGGTTCCCAACGGCTGCGCACCGTGCTGGTCCTGATCGTCCTCACGGCGGTCACGCTCACTTTCCTGGACTTCTCCCATGCCTCGACGGGGCCGCTCGGGGCTCTGCGCCGAGGCGTCGACACCGTCCTGGGCCCCGTCGTACGGGCCGTCGGTGGGGCAGCGAGCTCGGTTGGTGGAGCCCTCGGCGGACTGCCGCGGCTCGGGTCCTACCAGAGCGACAACGCCGCCCTGAGGCGCGAGAACGCCAGGCTGAAAGGCGCTCTGGCCGCGTCCTCCGGGTTGCAGTGCCAGGCCGACCAGCTCAACGCCCTGCTCCATACGACGGGATTCCTGTCCCTGACAACCGTGCCCGCCCACGTCGTCTCCCTCGGATCGTCCTTCGGCTTCGAGTGGACGGCGACCATCGACGCGGGCGCGAAGGACGGCCTGCGGCCGGGACAGACCGTCGTCAGCGGGGCGGGCCTGGTCGGACGGACGACCGACGTCGGTCCCTTCACCAGCACCGTGCTGCTGCTCGCCGACCCCGGCTTCGCCGTGGGCAGCAAGCTCGCAGCCAGCGCCTCTTTCGGTCTGCTGCGGGGCAACGGGCTGTCCCCCATGCGCTACCAGGTCGTCGGCCAGAAGCCCCCGGTGAACGCGGGGGACGTGCTCGTGACCACGGGCTCGGGCACCTTCGCGCCGGGGATCCCGGTCGGCACCGTGACCAGCATCGGCCCGGACTCTGATGCGCTGACGCGCACCGCCACCGTCACCCCGTTCGTCGACGTCACCTCGCTGGACCTCGTCGCGGTCGTCACCGCTGCGCCTCGCTCGGCCCCCCGGCAGCCGCTGCTGCCGGTCCGACCCGGGGCCGCACGCAGCCCGGCGCCGTGCGCCCCGTCCGTACCGTCCGGTCCGGTGCCGTCGTCGCGGCCCAGTCCTGCAGCGTCCCGCCGGCCGGTCGCCTCACCGTCGCCGTCCGTGAGCCCCACCCCGTGAGCCTGCAGCGGCTGCTCGTCGGGGTCCTCACCGTGGTGACGGGGGTGCTGCTCCAAGTCACGGTCCTGGACCGGCTACCGCTGCCCGGCTCCGCCCCAGAGCTGCTCGTCGTCGTGGTCGCAGCCTTCGCCCTCACCGAGGGCCCCCTGTCGGGGCTGGTCACCGGCTTCGGTGCAGGACTGCTGGTCGACGCCGTGTCGGACCACCAGCTGGGGCGGACCGCCCTCGCGCTGGCGCTGGCCGGCTACGTCACCGGGCTGATCGAGGACGACACCGAGCGCTCGACGCTGCTGCCGTTCGCAGCCGTGGCGCTCGCCGCGGTGACGGCCCTGGCGGTCTTCGTCACCGAGGGCGTCCTGCTGGGTGACAGCAGGGTGAGTGCCCACGCCGTGCTCGTCGCTGCCTTCAGCTCGATCCCTTACGCTGTCACTCTTACTCCATTCGTCGTACCGGTCGTGGCCGGGATGCTCCGGCGCCTCGACGCCGACCCGCTGCGCCGGTGACCCGGACCGCCAGATGATCCGGACCCCCTGCCCGAGGGCTCGGCCCCTGCCCCTGCCCCCGAGGAGCACCCCGTGAGCGACCGCTCCCGGCTCCGCCTGGTCGTCCTTCGCGTGCTCGTCGCCTCGATCCTGCTCACCCTGCTGGGTCGGCTGGCCTACCTGCAGGTCGACCAGGGTGCCGCCTACGCGCGGGCCGCCTCGGACAACCGGATCCGGTCGGTCGTGACGCCGGCCGCCCGCGGGCAGGTCCTCGATGACCGGGGTGTCCCGCTCGTCAACAACCGGACGGCCCTGGTCGTGTCGGTCAACCGCACGCTGCTGCACGCCGCACCGCACCAGGGCGCCGAGGTCCTGGCCCGGCTGGCGAGGGTGCTCGGTACGTCGGTGGTCGAGCTCAGCCGGATCATCACGCCCTGCGGGACGAGACTGCCCGACGGCACGGTGGCGCGGGCGTCCACCAAGTGCTGGAACGGCTCGCCGCTGCAGCCGGTGCCGGTGACCTCCTACTCCACCGAGCGTCCCGACGAGATCAACCGGGTGCTCGCGATCACGGAGCACCAGGAGGACTTCCCAGGAGTGACCGCGCGCTACGAGGCCGTCCGCGAGTACCCGCAGGGGAGCCTGGCCGCGCACGAGCTCGGCTACCTCGGCAACGTCTCCGCGGAGGACCTGAAGACCCAGGGCTACCACGGGCCTCCGGCCGGGGCCCAGGTTGGCCGGCTGGGCCTGGAGGCTGTCTACGACACCCAACTGCGAGGTGTCGACGGGGTCCAGAAGTTGCTCGTGGACAAGGACTCCAACGTCACAGGGACCCTCGGCAGCGTCCCCCCGAAGGCCGGCAGTGACCTCGTCCTGTCGCTCGACACGGGAGTGCAGCGGCTCGCCGAGCAGGCCCTCGCGGACGGCATCACCCACGCACGGACGCAGTACGACAAGAACGCCGGCAAGAACTACGTTGCCCCGGGCGGAGCAGCCATCGTCGTCGAGGTCGCGACAGGCCGGCTCGTGGCCGTCGCGAGCAACCCGTCGTACGACCCGGGGCTGTTCGTGCCGAGGATCTCGCCCAAGGACTACTCCCGGCTCACGAACGACCCCCACCAGCCGCTGCTGAGCGCCGCGACCCAGGGGCTCTACGCCCCCGGCTCGACGTTCAAGATCGTGTCGACGGCGGCGGCGGTGACGGCGGGGAACTCCCTGGGCGGTACGTACCCGTGCCCGCCGTCGTACAAGGTCGGCGACCGCGTCTTCAACAACTTCGAGGGCGAGACGTTCGGCAACATCGACTGGCGCACGACGCTCGTGAAGTCCTGCGACACCGTCTACTACAAGCTCGCGTACGACCAGTGGGTCCGCGAGGGCGGCGTCACCAACCAGCCGGGCGGCAAAGAGGCCTTCCCCCAGATGGCCCGGGCCTGGGGCTTCGGCACGAAGACCGGCATCGACCTGTCCGACGAGCGCCACGGGACCATCACCGACCGGATCACCAAGACGAAGGACTGGCAGTCGCTGAAGGGGATCAAGTGCGCCCGCGCCACGAACGGCTACCCCGAGGTGGCCAGGACCGATCCGGCCCGTGCGCAGTACCTGCTGGCCCTCGCGAAGGAGTTCTGCACCGACGGCTACCGCTACAACGCCGGTGACGCGGTACTGTTCGCGATCGGCCAGGGTGACGTGCTGGTGACGCCCCTGCAGCTGTCCATGGCCTACGCCGCGCTGGCCAACGGCGGCACCCTGTTCGAGCCCCGCCTGGCCAAGGGGCTCTTGGCCCCCGACGGCAGCAGCGCGACGGCGCTGCAGCCCGTCAAGCGGTCCGTCCTGCCGGTCTCGAAGGACGTGCTCGCCTACGTCCGGGACGCACTGGCAGGCGTCCCGACGCAGGGCGGGACGGCCCAGCAGGCCTTCAAGGGCTTCCCCCTCGGACAGCTCGCCATCGCCGGCAAGACCGGCACGGCCGACGTCGCCGGCAAGTCGCCCACCTCGTGGTTCGCGTCGTTCGCCCCCGCCGCCGCCCCCCGCTTCGCCGTCGTGGTGATGGTCCCCGAGGGCGGCACTGGTGGGACCACCGCGGCCCCGATAGCCCGGGCAATCTACGACGGGATGTACGGCCTGGAAGGGAAAAAGGCCGTCCTGGGTCCGGGCGGGACGCTGCCGCAGGCCCTGCCCGTCATCCGGCTCGACGGCTCGGTCGGCCCGCCCGGGACGACCGTCCCGGCCCGCCCGGCGACCGCGTCCCCCGCTCCGGCACCCACCACCCAGGCCCTCGGCCCGGCCGGCCTGCCGGCGGCGGATCTGCCCCGTCGTAAGACCGTGTCTGGGAGGCTGGGCTCCTGACGGACTGGAGCACTCCTCGTGTCTCGCCGGTGTCGCTGCGCCCCCGCGAGGTCACCCTGCGGGACCGAGCCTTCGACAAGACCTCACCGCTGCGCCAGCTCGACTGGGTGCTGGCGCTGGCCGTCTCCCTGCTGGTCGCGGTCGGCGGGCTGCTCGTCTGGTCCGCGACCCGGCAGAAAGAGCTCGCGCTGGGCGGTGACCCGCAGGCCTACCTTAAGAAGCACGCCATCAATGCGGCGCTCGGCCTGTGCCTGGGCCTGGTGGCGGCCCTCGTCGACAACCGGGCGCTGCGGGCCTACGCCCCCTTCGTGTACGGCGCCTCCTGCTTGGGGCTGGTGGCCGTCCTGACCCCCTTGGGCTCCACGATCAACGGCGCGCACTCCTGGATCGTGCTGCCCGCCGGCTTCCAGATCCAGCCTGCCGAGTTCGCGAAGGTGGCGATCGTCGTCGGCATGGCCATGCTGCTCAGCGAGAAGCGGGACGGCGAGAGCACGCCGCGCCACAGCGACGTCCTCGGGGTGCTTGCCCTGTGCGCCATCCCGATGGGGCTGATCATGCTGCAGCCCGACTTCGGGACGATGATGGTGTTCGTCTTCGTGATCCTGGGCGTCCTGGCGGCGGCGGGAGCACCTGGTCGGTGGATCGCCGGCCTGTTGCTGGCCGGCGTGTTCGTCGGCGGGGTGGTGGCGCCGCACGTGCTCCAGGACTACCAGCTCAACCGCTTTCGGGTCGTTGCGAACCCGTCGGCCGACCCCCGCGGCGTGGGTTACAACACCCAGCAGGCCCGGATCGCCATCGGCTCCGGGGGACTGCTGGGCAAGGGGCTCTTCCACGGGACGCAGACCAGCGGGCGCTTCATTCCCGAGCAGCAGACTGACTTCGTCTTCACCGTGGCGGGGGAGGAGCTCGGCCTCGTTGGCAGCTCCGGGATCATCCTGGTGCTGGGACTGGTGCTGTTTCGGGGGCTGCGGATAGCCCGGCTCGCCACCGACCCCTTCGGGCGGCTGCTGGCCGCCGGCGTGGTGTCGTGGTTCGCGTTCCAGAGCTTCGTCAACATCGGGATGACCCTCGGGATCATGCCGGTCACGGGTCTGCCGCTGCCCTTCGTCAGCTACGGCGGCTCGGCGATGTTCGCCAACCTCGTGGCCGTGGGGCTGCTCCAGAACGTCCACATGCGGTCCGGGGAGCTCTAGCCCGCGCCTCCGGGATCACCGACCTACGCTCGAGGGCTGGCTCGACCTTGACGGCCTCACCTGCGGCGTCCGCCGGATGAGGCACCGACGCGCCCGGTGTGTCGGTACCCGACCCAGCGCGGGCTCGGCGTCGGCCCTGCCCGGGCAACTCGGTGGGCGACCGCGGCGGCTCAGCGTTGGCGGCCGGTGTGTCAGGCGTGCCGCCACAGGACCCGCTGGACGAGCTCGGCCTGGCGACGGCGCACGTCACACCAGGTTGTGCGCTCGGTCCACCAGCCCCGGCGTGCCGAACCGAGATCGCGGCGCTGGTCCTTCGCCACCATCGCGTCACCCTGGTGGCCGCGCCGCCCGTCGGTCTCGATCGCGAAGCGGGTCGCCTCGTCGGCCAGGTCGAGGACGGCCAGGACGCGCCCGTCGTCGCCGACCAGCCGGACCTTCGGGACCAGCCGGGGCAGGACGGGCAGCAGCAGCAGCGGCCGGGCCAGCGTCTCGGTCGGCGCCTCCGCCCGGCCGTCGGCCAGCGAGAAGGCACCCGCGACCCGGCGCGACCCCGGTCGGCCGGTGAGTGCTGCGACGGCGCCAGCCAGGTCGTCGAGGGTCACGAGCCGCCTCTGGAGGGCGGCGTCGACGACGCAGACGGCCGCCTCCGGCCCCAGCAGCAGGCAGCAGTCGACCACCGTCTGCAGCGGCGAGGTGAGCCAGGCCCCCGCCGGCGTCTGCCCGATGCTGCCGGGGGGCAGGCCGGAACGGTGCCGGCGCAGCACCGGTCGCCCGGGAACTGTTGTTTCGAGGTTGGCCAGGCCTGACCAGACGTGGACGTCGTCGACGAGGTGGTCCCTACCGCCGGTGGCGGGGTCGTCGTCGTCGACCAGCGGCAGGCCGTAGACCCGCGCCGCGGTCCGGCCGCCGGCCACGGCTCGGATCCGGACAGCGTGGGTGCCGTCCTGCCTCTGCGGCCCGCACGGGTACGGCGCCGGCACCGCCGCTGGCCAGCACGGCGGCGACGGCCCGCTGATCGGGCGACAGCACGTAGCCGCCGTCGGCGTGCACGCCTCGGAACACGGTCTGCCACGTCCCCTCCTGGAGCAGGCGTGCCACGACGCGGTGGCTCGTGACCTGCCGCGCCTGCCCGCGGGTCCACACGCCCAGCGTCGAGCAGCCGAGCTCGGTCGAGGAGGTCATCCCGCGAGCCTGACGGAGCACGCCCGCGAGTGAGGCGGGTGAGGGTGAGCCTGTGGACGGCGGGGGGACCGGCGAGCTGGACGAGGTCCGTGCGGAACCTCCATGGCCCCGTGGACCGAAGGCGGACCACGCGAGCTGCACCGGGCCCCGACACGCCCGGTGTGTCGGGGCCTCATCCCGCGCGTGGTCGAGTGGCCGCCAGGGACGGCCCGGGCTGCTGGGCAGCCCCCACCCGACGTAGCCTGCTCCCATGCCCGTCGAAAGCCTGTTCCCGCGCCTGGAGGCGCTGCTGCCGCGCGTCAGCAAGCCCATCCAATACGTCGGCGGTGAGCTGAACAGCCAGGTCCAGGACTGGGACAGCGCCGACGTCCGGTGGTGCCTGATGTACCCCGACGCCTACGAGGTCGGACTGCCCAACCAGGGCGTCATGATCCTGTACGAGGTGCTGAACGAGCAGCCGGGCGTGCTCGCCGAGCGGGCGTACAGCATCTGGCCCGACCTCGCCGGGCTCATGCGCGAGGCCGGCGTGCCGGCGTTCACGCTCGAGGCGCACCGGCCCATCAAGGCCTTCGACGTGCTGGGCATCAGCTTCGCCACCGAGCTGGGCTACACCAACATGCTCGAGGCGCTCGACCTGGCCGGGATCCCGCTGCACGCGGCCGACCGCGACGAGAGCGACCCGATCGTGCTCGCCGGTGGGCACGCGGCGTTCAACCCGGAGCCGATCGCGGCGTTCATCGACGCCGCCGTGCTGGGCGACGGCGAGCAGGCCGTGCTGGAGATGACGACGATCATCCGGCAGGCCAAGGCCGACGGCCTGAGCCGCCACGACACACTGCTCGAGCTGGCCAAGACCGGCGGCGTCTACGTCCCGCGCTTCTACGACGTCGAGCACCTGCCCGACGGACGCATCGGCCGCGTCGCGCCCAACCACCCCGACGTCCCGTGGCGCGTCCACAAGCGCACCGTCATGGACCTCGACGAGTGGCCCTACCCCAAGCAGCCCCTCGTCCCGCTCGCCGAGACCGTCCACGAGCGGATGAGCGTCGAGATCTTCCGTGGCTGCACCCGCGGCTGCCGCTTCTGTCAGGCTGGGATGATCACCCGCCCGGTCCGCGAGCGCAGCATCACCGGGGTTGGGGAGATGGTGGCGGCCGGGCTCGCCGCGACCGGCTACGAGGAGGTCGGACTGCTCAGTCTGTCCAGCGCTGACCACTCCGAGATCGGGGAGATCGCCAAGGGCCTCGCCGACCGGTACGAAGGGACACAGACCTCGCTGTCGCTGCCGAGCACCCGGGTCGACGCGTTCAACATCGACCTCGCGCAGGAGCTGAGCCGCAACGGCCGGCGCTCAGGCCTGACCTTCGCCCCCGAGGGTGGTAGCGAGCGGCTGCGCAACGTCATCAACAAGCGGGTCAGCAAGCAGGACCTCGTCGACACTGTCACCGCGGCGTACGGCGCAGGCTGGCGGCAGGTCAAGCTGTACTTCATGGTCGGGCTCCCGACGGAGACCGACGAGGACGTGCTCGAGATCGCCGACATGGCACGGGCGGTCATCCGGGCCGGTCGGCAGGTCACCGGGACCCGTGACGTGAAGTGCACGGTGTCGATCGGGGGCTTCGTGCCCAAGGCGCACACGCCGTTCCAGTGGGCGGCCCAGGCCGACCCGGAGACCGTCGACCGCCGGCTGCGGATGCTGCGCGACGCCATCCGCGACGACAAGAGCACCGCTAAGGCCATCGGCTACCGCTACCACGACGGCAAGCCCGGGCAGGTCGAGGGCCTGCTCTCGCGCGGTGACCGGCGGGTCGGCGCGGTCATCGAGGAGGTCTGGCGGCAGGGCGGGAAGTTCGACGGTTGGAGCGAGCACTTCTCCTACGACCGGTGGATGGCGGCGGCCGAGGTCGGGCTGGCCGGCACCGGGGTCGACGTCGCGTGGTTCACGACCCGCGAGCGGGCCGAGAACGAGGTCCTGCCCTGGGACCACCTGGACTCGGGGTTGGACAAGGAGTGGCTCTGGTCGGACTGGCAGGAGGCGCTCGCCGAGGTCGATCTCGACGACTGCCGCTGGATCCCGTGCTTCGACTGCGGCGTCTGTCCGCAGATGGGCACCGAGATCCAGGTCGGCCCGACCGGCAAGAAGCTGCTGCCGATCTCCGTCGTCTGACGGCCGGGTCGTCTGACCGTCCGGGTCGTCTGACCGTCTGGTCAGGCCTGGCGCGAGGCGAACGGGACCTCACCGCACTGGACGACGACGAACCCGCCGGCACCCTGCATCTTCATCTGGAACGCCTCGCCGGAGCCCCGCCCGATGAGGGCACCAGCCTCGAACGTCGACACGATCTCGGTGCGGACCGGCGAGGTCTAGGCAACGGCGGCCTGGGCGCCAACGAAGACCGGCTCATCGGTCGGCAGCACCAGCGGCGACCCGATGCACGTGACGGCCACCTGACCCGTCCCGGTCACCTCGGTCTGGAACAGCCCACCGGCTGCCATGGCGCCCAGGCCCGCCCGAGGTCCGCTTGATCTCGTAGCCCATGCCCTGCCCCAGGACCAGCAGGGCCTTGCCGTTCACCACGAGCCGGTCGGCGTCCAGGGTGAACAGCGAGATGTGCGAGCCGTTGTCGGCGAACCACACGTTGCCGCGCCCGGTGACGCGTATGAGGCCTGCTCCGCCTTCACGCGGGCCTTGGCTGCGTGCTCAGCCTCCAGATCAGCCTTGGCCTTACCGATCGCCGCGAGCCGGCCTTGCCTGCGGGCCAGCTCCGCCGGCAGCTCATCACCGCGACGATCACCGTGCACCGCGTCCTCTGCCGCATCGGTGCGTTCGGCGTCGGCCAGCAGCGCCTCGACCTCGGCGGCGAGCTCCGCCTCGGCCCGGACCATTCGGTCATAACTCATCGCCCGATGCCGACTCGCGTTGGCCCGGATCTTGCTGCCGTCCAACGCGACGTTGCCCAACGACACCAACCCGGCCCGGGCGCACAACCCCAGCGCCTGCGTGAACA
>JAYTHS010000011.1:0-2138 GCA_043732345.1 Frankiales bacterium
GTCGGGGGCGCCGGCAGTGTCGGGGTCGGGGCGGCAGTCGCCCTGGATATGGTCACTGACACGACCCTTGCCTCGCTCGGCGACGGCATCGCGTTGACCGGCGCCAGCGCCGTGAGCCTCTCCGCGACCGCGGTCGATGCGGCAAGCTCCGCGGCGAAGATGGGTGCATCCGGTGGCAAGGTCGACCTGGCTCCCGCGGTCGCGATCACCCTCTCGACGGTGACAACCACGGCGAGCATCGGGACCACTGCCGGGCCGGCGCTAAGCCTCGCCGGGGCCTTCTCCGCGTCGGCATCCCAGACCGTGTCCGCTGGCAGCGCCGCCGGTTCGATCGTCACCGGTGCCAGCAGCGCGGCAATCGGTGTCAGCGTCGCCCTGACCATTGCGAACGACTCGGTCACGGCGACCACCGCCCGGTCGATCTCGGCGCCCGGCGGGGACGTCAGCTTCTCGGCATCCGGATCGGTCGGTACCTCGGCGTCGGCGACGGCCTCCGCTGGCGGGGCACCCGAGACCAGTTCGAGCACGACGAGCACCGACACCTCGAACCCCGCCCCCTCGGGCACCGGCGTCGACCAGCAGGTCACCCAGCAGCGGAGCTTCGCCGGAACGACCTCGACGAGCAACCAGGGCGCCGCAGATACGGGTGCGGCGACCCCTGCCGCAAAGTCCTCGAGTGGGGGCGTGGATGTCGCGGCCGCCGTGGGCATCGACCTCGCGACCACCACCTCCCTTGCCGGGTTCGTCACCGGGAGCACTGGCCTCTCGATCTCGACGCCCAGCCACCTCGTGACCTTCTCCTCGAGCGCGAACACGGATGCCGCATCCAGCGCCGACGGCTCGGCGGGCGGCACGGCCACGCCGCATACCGGCGCGGGCGGTGCGGGCTCCAGCGACCCGAAGGCGACGATCGGCGCCGGCGTAGCGATCACCCTGGCCACCGTCACCAACACGGCGATCGTCGCGGTCAACGACTCGATCGACGCGCAGGCGCTGACTCTCCAAGCGGCTGTCACCGTCGTCCCGGTGGGGGGAGGCCCGGCCGACGCCCAGGGCACGTACTCAGCGAAGGCGACGGCTGGCGCCTCGGGCGGCAAGATCTCGGTCGCCGGCGCCTTGGCCCTCGACTTCCTCACCCTCAAGACCACCGCTGGCTTGTACGGCAATGTGACCCTGCACGCGGGCGACCTCACGATCCTTGCGGCATCGAGCGCCGACAGCACCGCGACGGCGCTGCCGTTCGAGGGTGGCGTCGTGAGCACCAGCGTCGGCGTCGGTGCTGCGGTCGCGCTCGACCTCGTCAACCACACGACACTCGCAACGATCGCTCCGAACATCTCGGTCAGTGGTGCGCGCAATGTCATGGTCACGGCCACCGCCGTCGACAACGCGCGATCGACTGCCAAGATGGGCGCGAGCGGCGGCAAGGTCGGACTGGCCCCGGCGGTCGCGATCACCCTCTCCAACGTGACGACCAGCGCCACGATCAACACGGGCTCGCTGCTGACTCTGTTCGGCGCCCTCACTGCGCTCGCCTCCCAGACCGTGGATGCCACCTCGACATCCGGGTCGGCGGTCACCGGGGCCAGCTCCGCCGCCGTCGGCGTCTCCCTCGCGCTCACCTTTGCGAATGAGGCGGTGTCGGCGTCAACCGCCCGGTCGATCCTGGCGGGTGGCGCGGTGAGCTTCACGGCATCCGGTTCGGTCGGCAGCTCGGCGGCGGCCAGCGCGTCCGCGGCCGGGGCGCCGCAGTCGCAGTCGGGCACTTCGAGCAGCGACCCGTCAAGCTCGGGCTCGACCGGCACCGGTGTCGACACGCAGCTCAGCAACCAGAAGACCTTCTCGGGCAGTGAGTCGGCGTCGCAGGGCGGCGGCGGCCCTGGACCCGACGCGCCCAGCGCCTCCACCTCGGGCGGCGGCGTGGATGTCGCGGCCGCTGTCGGCGTCGACCTCGCCACCACCACCTCCCTCGCTGGCTTCGTCGCCGGGGGGACCAACCTCATCATCACCTCCGGGGCACTCGTCACCTTCGCCTCCAGCGCGAACACGGATGCCGCATCCAGCGCCGACGGCTCCGCGGGCGGAGCCGCCACCAGTGCCTCCACTGCCACCATTGGAGCGGGCGTCGCGATCACGCT
>JAYTHS010000012.1:0-2136 GCA_043732345.1 Frankiales bacterium
GGCCCGGCCACCCTGGTGACCGCAGCGCCCGTGCTGACAGTCCCCCCCGCCTCCCGACTTCCGGCCCTGCCCACCACACCGCCGACGGCACAGGTCTTCACCCTCACCCCCTCGCCTGTCCCGACGACACCGCCACCTTCCCCGACGGCGAGCCCCAGCGTGAGCCTGACGCCGTCTGCGGTACCGGTCACCGTCGCGCTGAGTCCGGCGACGGGTGCGGACGGGACCGCCGTCACGGTCACCGGGACGGGCTGGACCCCGGGGTCGACGGTCCAGGTCAGCTACCGCGACCCCGCAGGAGCAGTCACCCCGGCGACGGCCACCGCTGTCGTCACCGCTGCCGGGACCTTTAGCACGGTCCTCGCGGCCGCAGACCCCACCGGCGCCAAGGGACCCCACCGGGTGACCGTCACCGACGGGACCAAGGTGGGGGCGGCGACCTTCACGGTCACCTGACCCTGGCCGGGCGGCTACGTCCGGCGGGCCTGCAGCATCTCGGCAACCAGGAAGGCGAGCTCCAGCGACTGGCCGGTGTTCAGCCGGGGGTCGCAGGCCGTCTCGTAGCGGTCCGCCAAGTCGGCGTCGGTGAGGTCGTGCGCTCCCCCCAGGCACTCGGTGACGTCGTCGCCGGTGAGCTCGACGTGCACGCCCCCGGGGTGCGTGCCGAGAGCGGCGTGCACCGCGAAGAATCCGCGCACCTCCGTCATGACGTCGTCGAAGTGCCGGGTCTTGTAGCCGTTCGCAGTCTCGGTGGTGTTGCCGTGCATCGGGTCGCAGCACCACACGACGCTCGCCGGCCCACGGGCGGCCTCGACCGCCGAGACGATCCCCGGCAGGACCTCGCGGACCCGGCCTGCACCCATGCGGCTGATAACGGTCAGGCGCCCAGGAACCCGATCGGGGTCGAGCTTCTCGCAGAGCGCGACCGCCTGCTCCGGCGTCGTCGACGGGCCCATCTTGACGCCGATCGGGTTTGCCACGCGGGAGAGCAGGTCGACGTGGGCACCGTCGAGCGCGCGGGTCCGCTCCCCCACCCAGACCAGGTGTCCCGACAGCGCGTACGCCGCCGTGCCCGACTCGTCGTAGCGGGTCAGCGCCCGCTCGTACTCCATGATCAGCGCCTCGTGGGAGCTGTACAGCTCGACGCCCTGGGTC
Organism: Frankiales bacterium; assembly: GCA_043732345.1. GTDB lineage: Bacteria > Actinomycetota > Actinomycetes > Mycobacteriales > SCTD01 > RYN-111. The sequence continues at coordinate 1,156 of JAYTHS010000012.1, forward strand.
GCGGGCATCGTCGCGATGTCGAGCCCGCAAGCACGCATGAAGGCCAGCGCCCGCTCGATGTCGGTGGCGAGCGCCTCGTAGCGCCCACCGGCCGGGCTGCTGCGCACGAAGTCGACGTTCCAGTCGTGCACGGCCGCGAGGTCGGCGCTGCCATCGGTGGCCATCGCCCGCATGAAGTTCAGCGTCGCCGCGCTGTTGGCGTAGGCCCTCACGAGCCGGCGCGGGTCGGGGGTCCGGTCACCGTGCAGATCGTTGACGGCGTCCCCGCGGTAGGACGCGAGCCCGCTGACCTCCAGGTCGGCCGACCGGGGCTTGGCGTACTGCCCCGCCATCCGGCCGACCTTGACCACGGGCATCGAGGCGCCGTACGTCAGGACGACCGCCATCTGCAGCAGGGTGCGCACCTTGCCACGGATCCCCTGGGCGGTGTTGGCGTCGAACGTCTCGGCGCAGTCCCCGCCCTGCAGCAAGAACGCCTCGCCCCGGGCGACGGCGGCCAACCGCTCGCGCAGGACGTCGCACTCATGGGGCTGCACCAGGGGCGGGACGGAGGCGAGCGTCGCAGCAACCTCGGCCAGGACGGCCGGGTCCGGCCATTGCGGCTGCTGGGCAGCGACGAGGTCGCGCCACGCGTCCAGGCCATCCCGGGAGGGTCCGGCGCCAGCGGTGGGGTCCAGCAGGTGCGTCACCCCGCCAGGCTATCGACCTGAGCGGCCGGGCCCTGTGCGCCGGGGCACTGTGCGCAGGCGCCCCGGCGGAGCAGGATGACAGCGGCGCAACGCGGCGCCCCCAACGACCTGGAGCTCCCAATGGCCTCGCTCGATGACCCCGGCGTGATGAACCTGCTGGACAAGAAGAACCACGCGATCGTGTCGACCCTCAACGCCGACGGCTCCATCCATAGCACCGTGGTCTGGTGCGACGTCGAGGACGGGCACCTGGCCGTGAACGGCGCCAAGGGCCGGGCCTGGCCCGGCAACC
>JAYTHS010000013.1:0-7317 GCA_043732345.1 Frankiales bacterium
GAGCACATGCGCGCCGGCGTCGCGGTGCTGGACCCGCAGACGACCTGGGTCGACTCCGACGTCGTCCTTGAGCCCGACTGCACCCTCGCGCCCGGGGTCCAGCTCCACGGTCGGACCGTCGTACGGCGGGGCGCCGTGATCGGGCCGGACACGACGCTGACCGACTGCGAGGTCGGCGAGGGCGCCACGGTCGTGCGCAGCCACTGCAGCGGTGCCGACATCGGGCCGAGGGCGAGCGTCGGGCCGTTCAGCTTCCTGCGCCCGGGGACGGTGCTGGGCCGGGCCGTCAAGGTCGGGGCGTTCGTCGAGGTCAAGGGGTCGACAATCGGTGACGGCAGCAAGGTCCCCCACTTGTCCTACGTCGGGGACGCCACCATCGGAGACCGCAGCAACCTCGGCGCCGGGACCATCGTCGTCAACTACGACGGGGTGTCCAAGCACCCGACGACCATCGGTGCCGACGTCCGCATCGGCAGCAACAACAGCCTGGTCGCACCGGTCACGGTCGGGGACGGCGCCTACACCGCGGCCGGGTCGGCCATCACCCAGGACGTCCCGGCCGGCGCCCTCGGCGTCGGACGGGCCCATCAGCGCACCATCGACGGCTGGGTCGCCCGCAAGCGGCCCGCCAAGGGGGAACCACCGTCATGACCGGCCTGGAGATCGTCAGCCGCAAGAACCTCATGCTCTTCACCGGTCGGGCCGCGCCCGAGCTGGCCGCCGAGGTGGGGGCCGCGCTGGGGGTGCTGCCGGTGCCGACCGCGGCGTACGACTTCGCCAACGGCGAGATCTTCGTGCGGTTCGAGGAGTCCGTCAGGGGCTGCGACGCCTTCGTGATGCAGAGCCACGCGGCCCCGATCAACAACTGGGTGATGGAGCAGCTGCTCATGGTCGACGCGCTCAAGCGCGCCTCGGCCAAGCGCATCACCGTCGTCGTCCCCTTCTACCCCTACGCCCGGCAGGACAAGAAGCACCGCGGCCGGGAGCCGATCAGCGCCCGCCTGATCGCGGACCTATTCAAGACCGCGGGGGCCGACCGGCTCATGAGCGTCGACCTGCACACCGCGCAGATCCAGGGCTTCTTCGACGGCCCCGTCGACCACCTGTTCGCCCTGCCCCTGCTGGCCGACTACGTCGCCTCGAAGTACGACGCCTCGAACATGACCGTCGTCTCCCCGGACTCCGGTCGGGTTCGGGTCGCTGAGCGCTGGACCGACCGGCTCGGAGGCTGCCCGCTGGCGTTCATCCACAAGACCCGCGACCCGCTGGTGCCGAACCAGGTCGTGGCCAACCGGGTCGTCGGCGACGTGAGCGGTCGGGTCTGCGTGATCGTCGACGACATGATCGACACCGGAGGAACGATCACCAAGGCCGCCGACGTGCTGTTCGACGCGGGCGCCTCCGACGTCCTGGTCGCCGCCACGCACGGCGTCCTGTCGGGACCGGCCATCGACCGGCTCAAGAACAGCCGGGTGTCGGAGACCATCATCACCAACACGCTGCCCGTGGGGGCCGACCAGCGCTTCGACAAGCTGACGGTGCTCTCGATCGCCCCGCTGCTGGCCCGTGCCATCAGCGAGGTCTTCGAGGACGGCTCGGTCACCAGCCTGTTCGACGGCGCCGCCTGAGCCTGCGGCGACACGCCGGGCCCTGCGGGGGTCCGCTAGTCTTGTCCCCGGCGCCGCTCGCGTCCCGAGCCGCCGCCCCACGTGTTCTGCTTCGAGGAGTCCCGTCGTGTCCGAGGTCCGCATCGCCGCCGAGTCGCGCACCGAGTTCGGTAAGGGCCCGGCCCGCCGGACCCGTCGCGCCGGCAAGGTGCCCGCCGTCCTGCACGGCCACGGCGACCAGCCGCGGCACTACGCGCTGCCGGGCCGCGAGCTCACCGCCGCCCTCAAGCACGACAGCAACCAGCTGCTGACCCTGGAAACCGACGACGGTGAGCAGCTCGCGCTCGCCAAGATCATCGTCCGCGACCCGATCCGCCGCACCCTCGAGCATGTCGACCTCGTCGCCGTCCGCAAGGGCGAGAAGGTCATCGTCGAGGTGCCGATCGTGCTCATCGGCAAGGCCGGCCCGGACACGCTGGTGGACCAGCAGACCATGACGCTGACCGTCGAGGCCGATGCGACCAAGCTCCCGGACCACGTCGAGGTCAGCATCGCCGGCCTCAAGCCCGGCCAGCACGTCTCCGCCAAGGACGTGAAGCTGCCCGCCGGCACCACCCTGCAGCAGGACCCCGAGCACGTCGTCGTCCAGGGTCTCGGTGTGGTCTCCGAGGAGGAGCTGGAGGCCGAGCTCGACGCGGCCGCCGCCGAGCTGGCCCCCGAGCCGACCGAGGAGGAGCTGGCCGAGGCCGCTGCCGCCGAGGCCACCGACGAAGGCGAGAAGGCCAGCGAGGGCGACGCCGCCCCCGAGGCCTAGTCCTCACCTGCCTTCCGAAGGACCTTCCGTGGCCGACGACCTGCTCCTGGTCGTCGGCCTCGGCAATCCCGGACCGGCGTACGCCGGGAACCGGCACAACGCCGGTTTCATGGTGCTCGACCTGCTTGGGGAGCGGGTTGGGGCTCGCTTCACGGCCCACAAGGGCCGGGCTGACGTCGTCGAGGGGCGCTTGGCCGGTCGGCGAATCGTGCTCGCGAAGCCCAAGTGCTACATGAACGAGTCCGGCGGCCCGGTCGCGAGCCTGCGGGACTGGTTCAAGGTGCCGGCCGACCGGATCCTGGTCGTGCACGACGAGCTCGACATCCCGTACGCCGCCCTGCGCCTCAAGCTCGGTGGCGGCGACAACGGGCACAACGGACTGCGGTCGATCACCAAGGCGATCGGGACCCGGGAGTACCTGCGGGTGCGATTCGGGGTCGGTCGGCCACCGGGCCGTCAGGACCCTGCCGAGTTCGTGCTCAAGGACTTCTCCGCCGCCGAGCGCAAGGAGCTCCCCTTCCACGTGGACCGGGCCGCCGACGCCGTCGAGGCCCTGCTGACCGGTCCCCTCGATTCAGCCCAGAACGTCTTCCACGTCGACGGGGTCTGACGCCGCCTGGGGTCAGTCGGGGAGGCTGGCCTGGCGCTCGGCGATCGCGGCCTCGAGCTCGACGTTGAAGCGGCCCAGCAGCCGCTCCAGCTCCGAGCGGTCATCCGGGGTCCACTCGCGCAGGACGGCGTCCAGCACCTCCGTGCGGCGGGCCGAGGTCGACCGGAACGCCTCGCGACCGGCAGCGGTCGCGGTGACGAGCTGCGCCCGGGCGTCGGCGGGGTCGGGCTCCCGGCGCACGAAGCCGACCTGCTCGAGGGCCTTCACCTGACGGGACACCACCGACAGATCGACCTCGACCAGGGCCGAGAGCGCCGTGGCCCGCAGCGGGCCCTCCTCGACGATCCGCCACAGCGCCTGGAAGGCCGGGCGGTCCAGGACCGTCCAGCCGGAGGGCCCGTGCAGCCGGACCGGCTTGGCGAGCCGCCGGGCGAGCAGGCCCAGCTGACGCTCCAGCTCGGGGGTGGCCACGCTCACGAGGTTAGTGGGACCGGCCCGACGTACGCTGGGCAAGGTCGTGAGAGCGGCCCCACCCCCCGGTCCGCACCCGACCGGGGTTTGTCTGCGTTGCCTGGAGCCACTCGTTGTCCCTCACCGGACTGCTCGACGTCGTCCTGCTCGACCCGTCCTTCGCCCGCGCCGTCGAGACCACCTCCGGCGCGCTGGACCTCACGGCGCCGCACGGGATGCGGCCCTTCGTCGCGGCCGCCCTCGCCGCCCGGGCTGGCCGAACCGTCCTCGCGGTCACCGCCACCGGCCGTGAGGCCGAGGAGCTCGTGGCGGCCCTGGGGAGCCTGCACGACCCCGACCGGGTCGCGCTCTACCCCAGCTGGGAGACGCTCCCGCACGAGCGGCTGAGCCCCCGCGCCGACACCGTCGGGCGCCGGCTCGCGGTCCTGCGCCGACTTGCGCACCCCGGCACCGATCCGGCGACCGGTCCGCTGGACGTCGTCGTCGCGCCCGTGCGCAGCCTGCTCCAGCCGCAGGTCAAGGGCTTGGGGGACCTCGAGCCCGTCCAGCTGGTGCCCGGGCAGACCGCGCCGCTCGAGGACGTCGTGCGACGGCTCGTCGAGATCTCCTACGCCCGGGTGGAGCTGGTCGAGAAGCGCGGCGAGTTCGCCGTGCGCGGCGGGATCCTCGACGTCTTCCCGCCGACCGAGGAGCACCCGCTGCGGGTGGAGTTCTGGGGCGACGAGGTCGAGGAGGTGCGCTCCTTCAAGGTTGCTGACCAGCGCAGCCTCGACACGGCCCCGCACGGGCTGTGGGCGCCGCCGTGCCGCGAGCTGCTGCTCACCAAGGACGTCCGGGCCCGCGCTCTGGCCCTGATGACCAGCCACCCGGAGCTGGCCGAGATCTGCGAGAAGATCGCCGACGGCCACCCCGTCGAGGGGATGGAGGCGCTGGCACCGGTCCTTGTCGACGACCTGCAGCTGCTGGTCGACGAGCTCCCCCGCGGGACCGTCGTGCTGGTGTGCGACCCCGAGCGGGTGCGGACCCGCGCCCACGACCTGGTGCGCACGAGCCAGGAGTTCCTCGAGGCGTCCTGGGCGACGGCGGCGACCGGCGGGCAGGCACCCGTCGACCTGGGCGCCGCGGCGTACAAGAGCCTGCTGGAGGTGCGGGACCACGCCCGTACGACGGGGCTGCCGTGGTGGACCGTCACGCCCTTCACCGGCGACGCCGAGCTCGAGGACGACACACTGGTCGTCGCGGCCCGCCAGAGCACGGCCTACCGGGGCGAGACCGACCGGGCCCTGGAGGACGTCCACCGCTGGGTCAAGGACGGCTGGGCGGTCGTGCTGACCACCGAGGGGCACGGTCCGGCGCAGCGCCTGGTCGAGGTGCTCCGGGGCGCCGACCTGCCCGTCCGCCTGGTCGAGTCCCTCGAGCAGGCCCCCGAGAAGGGCCTCGTCACCGTCACGACCGGGTGCCTGGACACCGGCTGGACGAGCGAGCTGCTCACCACCGTGGTGCTCACCGAGACCGACCTCACCGGCACCAGAGGTGCTGGTAGCAAGGACATCAGCAAGCGGATGCCCTCGCGGCGCCGCAACGTCGTCGACCCCCTGCAGCTGCGCGCGATGGATCCGGTCGTCCACGAGCACCACGGCGTCGGGCGCTACGTGGAGATGGTCCAGCGCACGGTCGCCGGGGCCACCCGGGAGTACCTCATCCTGGAGTACGCCAAGGGCGACAAGGTCTTCGTCCCGACCGACCAGCTCGAGCTCGTCACCCGCTACGTCGGTGGCGAGGCGCCGTCACTGGACCGGCTCGGCGGCGGCGACTGGGCCAAGCGCAAGGGCCGGGCCAAGAAGGCCGTCAAGGAGATCGCGGCCGGCCTCATCCAGCTCTACAGCGCCCGGATGGCCGCCCCCGGCCACGCCTTCGGCAAGGACACGCCCTGGCAGCGCGAGCTCGAGGACGCCTTCCCGTACGTCGAGACGCCTGACCAGATGAGCGCCATCGACGAGGTCAAGGCCGACATGGAGAAGCCCTCCCCGATGGACCGCGTCATCGCCGGCGACGTCGGCTACGGCAAGACCGAGATCGCCGTCCGGGCGGCGTTCAAGGCCGTGCAGGACGGCAAGCAGGTCGCCGTCCTGGTGCCCACCACGCTGCTGGTCCAGCAGCACTACAACACCTTCCGCGACCGCTTCGCGCAGTTCCCCGTGACCGTCCGGGCGACCAGCCGCTTCAACTCCGACAAGGAGCAGCGCGAGGTCCTCGCCGGCATCACCGACGGCACCATCGACGTCGTCATCGGCACCCACCGGCTGCTGTCCTCGACCGTGCAGTTCAAGGACCTCGGCCTGGTCATCGTCGATGAGGAGCAGCGCTTCGGGGTGGAACACAAGGAGTTCCTGAAGCAGATGCGCGTCGCCGTGGACATGCTCACCATGTCGGCGACGCCGATCCCGCGGACCCTGGAGATGTCCCTGACCGGCATCCGCGAGATGAGCACGATCCTCACCCCGCCCGAGGAGCGCCACCCCGTCCTGACCTTCGTCGGCCCGTACGACGAGAAGCAGGTGGTCGCAGCGATCCGTCGGGAGCTGCTCCGCGAGGGGCAGGTCTTTTTCCTGCACAACCGGGTCGAGTCGATCGAGCGGGCCGCCAAGCGGCTCGGCGAGCTGGTGCCCGAGGCGCGAATCGCGGTCGGGCACGGGCAGATGAGCGAGGACCAGCTCGAGCAGGTCATGGTCGGGTTCTGGGAGAAGAGCTTCGACGTGCTGGTCTGCACCACCATCGTCGAGAGCGGCCTGGACATCCCCAACGCCAACACGCTCATCGTCGAGCGGGCCGACGCCTTCGGGCTGAGCCAGCTGCACCAGATCCGCGGCCGGGTCGGTCGGGGGCGCGAGCGCGCGTACGCCTACTTCACCTACCCGCCGGAGAAGCCGCTCACCGAGCTGGCCTACGACCGGCTGGCGACCATCGCCCAGAACACCGAGATCGGCGCCGGCATGGCGGTCGCGATGAAGGACCTCGAGATCCGTGGGGCCGGCAACCTGCTCGGCGGTGAGCAGTCCGGTCACATCGCCAGCGTCGGTTTCGACCTCTACATGCGGCTCGTGGGCGAGGCCGTCGGCGACTTCAAGAAGCTCGGCACCATGCCGGGCGAGGACGACGAGCCGGACCTGCCCGACACCAAGGTCGACCTGCCCATCGACGCGCACCTGCCGCACGAGTACGTCCCGGGCGAGCGGCTGCGGCTGTCGGCCTACCGGTCCATCGCGGCCGCGACCGACGAGGACGTGCTCGAGGCGGTTCGCGAGGAGCTCCTGGACCGCTACGGGCTGCTCCCCCCGCCGGTGCAGAACCTGCTGGCCGTCGCGGGCTTTCGCAACACGGCCCGCCGCTACGGGCTCCGGGAGGTGTCGCTGCAGGGCAAGCTCGTCCGCTTCGCGCCGATGGCGCTGCGCGAGTCACAGGTCATGCGGCTGCAGCGGTTGTTCCCCGGCTCGATGGTCAAGGGCGCCCTCGACACGGTGCTGGTGCCGCAGCCGATGACCAAGCGGATCGGCGGGGTCGCCGTCCGCGACACCGAGTTGCTCGCCTGGTGCGCCGCCCTGCTGGAGGCCGTGCTGGAGCCGCTGCCAGCCGTGGCCACGTGACCGGTCTGGCACCCTTGCAGGGGCAGCACCCTGCCGCCGGCACCCTGTCCGGCCAACACCCGGCCGCCCCAACCCTGTCCGCCAGCGCCCTGCCTCCCCGACGAAGGAGAACCCGCTCCGTGAACCGCCCCGTCCGCCTGACCGCCCTGGCCGGGCTCGCCGCGCTCGCCC
>JAYTHS010000014.1:0-2112 GCA_043732345.1 Frankiales bacterium
CTCCAGGTGCTCCGCCCGCACCACCCCCCTGTTGCCGGTAGCGGTGATGACTACGTCGGCCAGCGGGGCGGCCTGGGCCATCGGCAGGACCCGGTGCCCATCCAGGACGGCCTCGAGCGCCCGACCCGGGTCCACCTCGGTGACCACGACGTGCGCGCCGAGCCCCCGAGCCCGCTCGGCGATCCCGGTACCGCATGGGCCGTACCCGGCCACGACGACCGTGCTGCCGGCCAGCAGCGCGCCAGTCGCCCGCAGCACCGCGTCCAGGGTCGACTGGCCGGTCCCGTGCCGGTTGGCGACGAGCCGCTGCAGCGGGGTGTCGTTGACTGCGACGATCGGCAGCCGAAGCGCCCCGGCGGCAGCGAGTTGACGCAGCCGCAGCACCCCGGTCGTGGTCTCCTCGACGCCGGCCCGGACGCCGGCCAGCAGGGCGGGCTCGGCGTGCAGGAGGTTGACCAGGTCGCAGCCGTCGTCCAGTACCAGGTCCGGCCTGGCGGACAGAACGGCCCGCAGGTGGGCGGCGTGGCCGGCCCGGTCGACGCCGTGCCGGGCGAAGACCCCGACGCCCTGGACGACCAGCGTCGCGGCGACGTCGTCCTGGGTCGACAGGGGGTTGGAGGCCGCGAGGTGCAGCTCGGCACCGCCAGCGAGCAGGACCCCGGCCAGCGCTGCGGTCTCGGTCGTCACGTGCATGCACGCCGCGACCGTCAGCCCGGCCAGCGGCCGCTCGATGGCGAAGCGCTCGCGCAGCAGGCCCAGCACGGGCATGGACCGTTGGGCCCACTCGACCCGGCGGGCGCCCTGGTCGGCCAAAGACACGTCGGTGACGTCGTACGGCAGGGGCACGCCACGACACTAGGGTCGGGCCATGTCTGCCTCACCCGACCTCGACGTCCCCGCCCTCCTGCACGGCGCCCCGGGCTTCGTGGGGCTCATCGGCCCACGGGTCGTGACCTGCTCGCGGGAGGGTGTCGTCCTCCGCCTGGATGCGGGGCCGGAGCTGCACAACCACCTCGGCGGGCCGCACGCAGCCGTCATCTTCGGCCTGGGCGAGACCGCCGCCTTCGGCGTGCTCCTTGAGGTCTTCGGGGACGTCGGCGCGGTCCCGCTGGTCAAGGGCGTCGAGATCTCGTACGCCGCCGTCGCCACCGGACCGCTGCTGGCCGAGGCGACGTTCACCGGCGACGAGGCCGGTACCCGGGCGGCCTACGACGAGCGCGGCTCGGCCAGCTTCCCCGTCGAGGTGGTGTTCCGCCGCGAGAGCGACGGCGTGCTGACCGGAAGCGCGACCTACCGGATGGCCCTGCTGCGGGGCTAGTCGAGCTTCAGCCCCCTGGCCAGCTCAGGAATCGCGGGCACCCACTGCTCTCGGGTTCGGCAGATTCACCCCGCGGAGTCCTCCAGCAGGTCGGCGGACCGGGTCGGGGCAGCGCCCTTGCCGATGGAGCGGACCCGCGACGCGAGCAGGTAGCGCGCCAGCAGGCCGGCGCCGAGCAGCAGCCGCAGCGGGGCGTGGCGAACGCCACGGTAGTGCTCAGACAGGTAGGTGTGGAGCGCCCGGTGGTGCTCCTTGAGCATCGCCGAGGACACCCCGGCGGTGGAGTGCCCGCCGACGTGGGTGATGACGGCGGACGGGACGTAGACGTTGCGCCAGCCCGCCTCGGCCAGCCGGCGGCACAGGTCCATGTCCTCGCAGTACATGAAGTACTTCGGGTCGAAGCCGCCGACGGCCTCCCACGCCTCGCGGCGCAGCAGCATCAGCGACCCGGACAGCCAGCCGGTGCTGCCCTCGACGGGGGGGCCGACCTCCGCGCGGTAGGAGCGGGTCCACGGGTTGCCGGGCCACCACCAGCCGCACAGCGCGTGCCCGAGGCCCCGGCCGAGCGACGGGAACGCCCGCGCGGAGGGGTAGAGCAGGTCGTCGGTGGTGCGGATCGCCGGCCCGAGGCAGCCTGCGTCCGGCCACCGCCGGCCCGCGTCGAGCAGCTCGTCGAGCGCACCGGGGGTCCACGTCACGTCGGGGTTGGCGACGACGAGCCAGTCCCCCTTGAAGCCGGAGGCGCCGAGGTTGGCTGCCTTGCCGTAGCCGAGGTTGCCCCCGGTCTCGAGCAG
>JAYTHS010000015.1:0-2111 GCA_043732345.1 Frankiales bacterium
CGGGTCGCCTATCCCGAGGCGCGGTACGTGGGGGCGGTCCCGGGGCACCGTGGAGCTGGCGATGAAGTAGATCGCGCTCTCGCCGATGACCGTCACCGCCAGGAACAGCGCTGGCCGCACGGCTCGGGTGACGGCGGCCAGCAGCAGCACCAGGACGGCGAGGGCCACCTCGACGTTGAGGGGATTGGCGAGCTGCGTGCCGGCCAACGTCAGCGAGTTCCCCAGGCCGGTACGGGACCGCGCCAGCGACCGCTCGATGGCGTCGTCCAGGTGCCCGACGGGTCCGTGGACCAGGACATGGGTCAGGAGCAGACCGACCAGCACCACCACGGCCAGCAGCAGCATCCCGGCAGCCAGCAGGACGCCGGCCTGGCGAAGCGCATCGCGTCGCACGTCAGGCCCGCTCGGGTGCGGCCGGCTCGGACGCGGCCGGCTCCAGACCGTCGGTGACGTCGCGAGCGGGCTCGCCGCGATCCCGGCGCCAGGCGGCGAACGCAGCCGTCGTAGCAGCCAGCCAGCCGGCCCCGAGCAGGTAGCCGCCGACCACGTCGGTGAGATAGTGCACCCCGAGACCGAGGCGGGAGAATCCGACCAGGAGCACGGCCAGCACGCCGAGAACGATCAGCAGGGGCCGCAGGGACGCGCGTACGGCGGGGAGCGCGACGAGCAGCAGAGCGCCCACCCCGACGAGTGCGCCCAGGGCGTGGCCCGATGGGAAGCTCGCCGAGGCGGCATGCGCCACCGGGTGCGGTGGCAGGGGTCGGTGCCGACCGACCGCGGACTTGACCAAGGTGCTCAGCAAGCCCCCTCCGAAGACGGTGACAACGAGCCAAGCCGCAAGGCGGGGCCGACGTGTCACCGCGAGCCGTACGGCTACCAGCACGGCGAGTACCTCGAAGGTCGCCGGTCCACCGATCAGGCTCACCACCTTGAGCAGCAAGACCCATGTGCCGTGCCGGTTGGCGTAGTCGCTCAGGGAGAGCTCGAGATGCAGGTCGAGGCGCTGCAGCGAACCCGCGTGGTCGACGACGGCGAGCAGGAGCAGCGTGAACGGGACCGCCAGCACGAGGACGGCGATCGCCGCGATCGTGAGGCGGAGCCCCCCTCGCGCGTCAGGGTCCAGTCTGGTGCGCAGCTCCACTTCGGCCTCCTGTCCTGCGGCAGCCCCGTCAACAGTTACCGGGCCGTAGCGGGCTCCGCCACGTGAGTGGACACCACCGGGCGGCGCCGCGACAGCCAGACCCCGGTCAGGGCAAGCGCCCCTCCGACGTACGCGACAGGGGCGGGGGTCTCGGCCAGCAGCAGGGCGCTCAGCACGACCGTGAGACCCGGCACCAGGTACGTCGAGACGCTGAGCCGCGCTGTGCTCATGTGGCGCTGGGCGTAGGCGTACGTCGTGAACGCGACCGCGGTCGGGAAGGCCCCCAGGTAGCCCAGGGTCAGCCGCTCCCCCGCCGTGGCGTGCGACCAGCCGGTGACCAGCTGCGGGGCGAACGGCAGGCAGGCGACCGCCCCGATGCTGCAGGCGGTCCACGTCACCTGTACGGCCGACAGGCGGGCCACGAGCGGCTTCTGCAGGACGAGGCTGACCGCGTAGGCGGCCGCGGCGACCAGGCACAGGCCGACGCCAGCGGGGTCGCGGTGCGCCTGTCCCCGGGCGGCGACCGCGATGACCGCGACGCCGGCGAAGGCCAGGACCAGCCCGATGACGAGCCAGCGCCCGGCCCGCTCCCCGAGGAACACTGCCGCGAGGACGGCGACCAGGACCGGAGAGATCTGCACCAGCAGGGAGGCGGTACCGGCGTCCAGGCGCCGTTCGCCCGCGTTGAGGGCGACGTTGTAGGCGCCGAACCACAGCACGCCGATGGCCACGAGGCGGGCGACCTGCCCCCGGTCGAGGCGGGCCCGCTCCTGGCGCAGCAGCAGCGCGCCCAGCGCGAAGGACCCCACCAGCAGCCGGCCCAGCGACAGGGCGCCGGGCGTGAAGACCCTCCCCAGGTGACGGATACCGACGAAGGCCGACGCCCACAGGAGCAGGGTCACCGCGACGGCCAACAGCGCCCGGTTCGTGGGCGGCACGGACGGCATCCGGCCAGGCTAGTGCTGGCGCT
>JAYTHS010000016.1:0-2106 GCA_043732345.1 Frankiales bacterium
CGACCGCACCATCGCCAGCGCCTACTCCGTGCGCAAGACCCCGCGGGCGACGGTCAGCACCCCCGTGACCTGGGACGAGCTGGTGGACGTGCGCCCCGAGGACTGCACCATGGCCACGGTCGCGGGGCTGCTCGCCGAGCGTGGTGATCCGATGGCTGACCTCGACGCTCGCGCGTTCACCCTGGACTCGCTGCTGGATCTGGCCGCGCGGGACGAGGGCGGCGGGCTCGGCGACCTGCCCTACCCGCCGAACTACCCGAAGATGCCGGGCGAGCCGAAGCGGGTTCAGCCGAGCCGTGACACCGAGCGCCGCGACTCCGGTGACCCGAAGCCCGCCGCCGGCGACGGGCGGCCCGGCGGGTCGACCCCGTGACGGCAGGGGCCGCGTCCCCCGGGGTCGACCCTGCGGCGTTCGACGGCAGTACCGGCCCCCGGCGGCCTGAGCGTTCAGCGGCGCCGGCGCCCCGGAGTGGCGGCCACGAGCACGGCGCCCACCGTGAGGAACGCCCCCGCCACCGCGAGGATCGGTTCGAGCGGGGCGGGACCGGTGTTCGCAAGCAGTCGGGTGGCTTGCGGCTGGGGGGTCAGCGTTGCGGCGACCCCGACCGGGCCCGCCGGCGCGGCCGGCGCGAGCACGGCTGACGTCGTCGGGGCGGCCGTCGTCGTCGTGGTGGCCGGCGTCGTCGTGGTGGTCGTGGTGGCGGCCGGCGCGAGCAGTGCCCGGACCACCGGGGCCAAGGTGTCGGCCATCGCCTGTGTGCCGGCCAGGGACGGGTGCAGCACGTTGGTCCCGCCGCCGGCGGGGACGACGGGTTCGACCCAGCGGCTGCTCTCCGGCGAGCACGCCGAGTGCGGCAGTGAGGCGGGGTAGACGTCGGCGTACGAAGCGCCCAGCGACGTCGCCTGCTGGTTGATCGCGGCGTTGAGCTGCTGCTGGAGAACCTGCAGGTAGGGGACGTCCACGTCGGTGAACGGGAACGCGGACGCCACGGGGATGCCTTGCACCGTCGCGGGTGCGGGCAGCAGTCCCGCGGCAAAGCAACCGCCGGCCGGGGTGTTCGCCACGTCCGGTGCGATCGCGGGGTAGCCGATCACGACGAGCTTCGCCGCCGGAGCGGCGGCCTGCACCGCAGCGATCGCGGCACGGACCTTGGCGGCGACGGCGGGGATGCGGGCGTAGGGGTCGCTGGCCTGTCCGGCGGGCGAGGCGAAGAAGGCCTTGCAGGAGGCGACGGGGGCGCCTGCGGCCAGCGAGGTGTAGGTCGGACCCGTGGCGCTGGCGGCCAGGCACGCGTTGGCGATGGAGCTGAAACCCAGGTCGTTCCCGCCGATGGTGACCGACACCAGGTCGGGCCGCACGGTGTTGAACACGTCGAGCTGGGCCGGCGGCTTCGGGGGTGCGGTCACGTTCTGCGGGGCGAAGAAGTCGCCGGTGACCGCGCCGCTGCATGCCACGTCGGTGAGCGTCAAGGTGAGCGAGGAGGCGAGTCGGTGGGGGTAGTCCAGCGACGTCTGCTCGCAGCCCGGCACGGGCTGCCCGGTCGGGGCGGCGGGGAACGGCAGCCCGAAGCCCGCGGCGTAGGAGTCGCCGAGGGCAACGTAGATCGGGGGTGCGGCTGCGGTCGCCGCGGGTGCGAGCAGCACCCCCGTCGCTCCCAGGGCGGCGACGAGGAAGGCGGGGACGGTACGTCGCATCGACACAGGCACTCCGTTGGGCGGGGTGGGACGGTGACACCGGTCACGCGTCCGGACCGGAGGACCGTAACCCGTCGGTGGTCACGTCGGCGCAACACGGGCTGTCCTGCCCGCCCGGCGTGCCCGGTGCGCCCGACCCCGGGTCCGTCGCCGGCGGCGCCTCGCCGCTCGGTCGCGCAGCAGGACACCGCGAGAACCGGCAGGTTCGAGGGTCAGCGGGCCGCCGATAGACTGTGTCCCCGTGACACCCGCCGTCCCTGTCGACACCACCGCCGTCGCTGCCGCCACCCCGGACACCGATCAGCCCTGGGCCGCCCTCGGGCTCCAGGCCGACGAGTACGCGCGAATCCGGGAGATCCTCGGCCGCCGGCCGACCGACGCCGAGCTCGCCATGTACTCGGTGATGTGGAG
>JAYTHS010000017.1:0-2099 GCA_043732345.1 Frankiales bacterium
TCCCGGACCTCGACGTGATGGCGCAGTACCTCGTCGAGGAGCTCGCCCTGCTCACCGACGCGGCGGGGGTTGCCGCGACCGGCTGAGGTCAGGACAGCCGGACCCGCTGCAGGTCCAGCTCCTCCTGCAGCAGGCGGGCCACCTCCGGGTCGACCGCCCCCGTACGCCGCAGCTCCGCCAGCTCCTCGCCCTGCACCTTCGCGATCTCCAGGCGCAGCGACACCAGGTCGACCTCGGGGTCGGGCAGGTCGTCGCTGACCCTGGCCCGGGCCTGCTCCCAGACCTCGCGCAGCGGATCGGCCGACCCGGGCGGCAGCGTGCCGTCCGCCTCGAGCTCGTCCATCCGACGCAGCGCGACCTCGGCGAGCGTCCGGCGCGTCTCGTTCTCCCGACCGTCGTCGGCCTCGGCGAGGGCCCCCCGCCGCAGCACCATCGGCAGGGTCAGCCCCTGCAGCACCAGGGTCGACAGGACGACCACGACGGTGAGGAACACCAGCAGGGACCGGTTGGGCAGCTCCAGCGGCAGGGCCAGCGCGGCCGCGAGCGAGATCGCGCCGCGCATGCCGGTCCACCCGATGACGAACCGCTCGTACGTCGTGCTCCGCGACACCGGTCGCCCGGCCAGGCTCCGCAGCCGGTAGGCCACCGGCGGCACGACGAACTGCCACGCCACCCGCAGCCCGATCACCACACCGACGACGCCGAGGCCGCCGAGCACCAGAGTGGTCGGGTCGAGCTGGGGGATGTCGTCGAGCACCCGCCGGGCGGCCAGGCCCAGGAGCACGAAGAGCACGGCGTTGAGCAGCAGGTCCAGGAAGCTCCAGAAGGCGGTGCCCTGCAGCCGCGCCTCGCTGGCCTCCGTGGGCCCGATGCCGACGAGCACCCCTGCCGTGACAACGGCCAGCACCCCGGACACGCCTGCCCGGTCGGCCAGTACGTAGGCGAGGTAGGGGGTCACGAGGCTCACGAGCAGCTGCAGTCCCACGTCTGAGACCCGCGCCCGGACCAGCCTGACCGCGCCTGCCAGGGCCAGGCCGATGCCCAGACCACCGAGCACCGTGGTGACCAGCGTCAGCCCGATCGAGACCGGGCTCGGGGTGCCGTGGAGCACCGCCTCGACCGCCACGGCGTACAGCACGAGGGCGGTCGCGTCGTTCATCAGGCTCTCGGCCTCGACGAGCTCGACGACCCGACGGGGAGCCCCGAGGCGCTGGAACACCCCCGCCGCGGCGACCGGGTCGGTCGGGCCGACCACGGCCCCCAGGACCATGCCCTGCGCGAAGGTGACCCCGGGCAGCAGGCTCACGACGGCGGCGACGCCGAGCGCGGTCGTCACGACCAGCCCGACGGACAGCAGGGTAATCGCCGTCGCGTGCTGTCGCAGCGTCTGCAGCGAGGTGAGGAACGACGCCCGGAACAGCAGGGGTGGCAGGAAGACCAGGAAGACCACCTCGGGGGGGACCTGGGTGTGGGGCGCGCCCGGGAGGAAGCTGGCGCCGAGGCCCACGACGACCAGCACGACGGGGTCCGGCAGCCCCGTACGGCGCGCCAGGGCGACCCCCAGGACGACGACGACGGCCAGACCGAGACACAGCAGCGCAACTGGTCCGGCCTCCATGCTGATCCCTTGCCCTGGGGGGAACTCCTCACCCCTGGGCCGGTGAGAGGCGCCTCACTACAGGGCGATCACCAGCCGCTCCAGGAACGGCCGCTGAGCCGGCGCGAGGCGTTCGGCGGCGGCGGTGAGCCCGAACCACTCGGCCCGGTCGACCTCCGGGATCTCAAGGGTCCGGCCGCTGCGGGGCGGCCAGCTGATGGTGCAGGTGTTGCTCACCACCGCCGTGACGTCCAGGTCGCCCTCCAGCGCCCACGCCACGACAACCTTCCCGCTGCGCAGGACGACCTCGCCGAGCGCTATAGGATCGCCGTCCGGAGCAGGGCTGCCGAGCTCCTCGACGAACTCGCGACGCGCTGCCTCGTAGGGGGGTTCGCCTGCGTCGTACTCCCCCTTGGGCAGGGTCCAGGCGTCGTCCCGGTTCGCGAAGTACGGCCCGCCGGGGTGCGCGAGGAGCACCTGCAGGTGCGGCGCCCGGCGCCAC
>JAYTHS010000018.1:0-7219 GCA_043732345.1 Frankiales bacterium
TCGCAACCGTCAGGCTGGCAAGAGCCATTCGTTTGGCCGCGACCGAGCGACGGTCTGGTTACGGCAACGCATGCTCGCTATCCATCGTGGTCATCCTGAGTCGGAACCGCGAAGACGATTCGCTCCCCACCACGCTGGGGCGCCTCGTGCTCGGGAGGGTGCGGGGCCGCGGGTGTACTGACCCAGGCAGGCAGGTCGCTGTCCCATCGACCGGTGGGCGCCTTCATGAGGTCCGCCCGCTGCAAGACCCAGGCATCAGCCTGGGTCGGTCTTCAGGCGCTCCTGCAGCAGCGACACCAGCCGTCCGGCCGCCTCCTGCGGGTCGGCGCCCCGTCCGACAGCCACCCCCAGCAGGTACGTCGTCAGCGGAGCAGCGGGCCGGGCAACCCCGTGGGCCACCTCCCGCGCGAGGTCGAGCAGCAGGGCGTTGTGGACCTCACCGGGCACAGCCAGCACAGCCGCCGCCTCGAGCAGCCAAGGCTGCAGCGGGTCGGGAAGGGTCGGGCCGTCGGGCGCGCTCACGCGTTCTCCCGCGCCCGCCGCAGGTCGTCCTCGGTATCGCAGTCGGTCCAGGGTGCCGGCCGGCCGGACGGGGCCGGGAGCGCCACCCGTCGCAGGACCAGGGGCAGCAGGACGGGGGCCAGCCGCCCGTTCGCGACCGGCACGCCGTCGAGAGCGCGCCGGAGGTCCGCCGTGGCGAAGC
Source organism: Frankiales bacterium (assembly GCA_043732345.1). Classification (GTDB taxonomy): domain Bacteria; phylum Actinomycetota; class Actinomycetes; order Mycobacteriales; family SCTD01; genus RYN-111. Next base: position 704 of record JAYTHS010000018.1, read on the forward strand.
TGGCGCAGAGCAGCTGGTTCCGTCCGATCTCGTCGACGAGCATCGTGCCGGGCACCTCTAGCAGCAGGCCGACAGTTGCCGAGTCCAGGAACGGCAGGTCGGCCGCGAGAAGGACCAACACGGACGCCTCGACGTGACTCAGCCCCGCCGCCAGGGCGGCCAGGGGTCCGCCCCCGACGGGGTCCTCCCTGGCCCAGCAGACCGGCCTGACGACGGGCCGCTCCGGCCCGACGACCACCACCGCCGAGGCTCCGGCCACAGCGGCGAGCACCCGGTCCAGCAGCGTGGCCCCCCCGACGACGATGCCCGGCTTGTCGATCCCTCCCAGCCGCCTGCCGCCTCCGCCCGCCAGGACGACCGCGTCGTACGCGAGGTCGTCAGGAGCCACGCTGACAGCCTGTCACGGGGAGGGCCTGACCTGTCCGATCAGTGGCCCCGAGCCACCCACTCGTCGTAAGCCGCGGCCTCGGCGCCGATGGTCGTGTCGTCACCGTGGCCGGTGTGCACGACCGTTCCGGCCGGCAGCGTCAACAGCTTCTCCCGGATGGAGTCCAGGATAGTCGGGAAGTCGCTGAAGGACCGGCCGGTGGCGCCGGGCCCGCCGTGGAACAGCGTGTCTCCGGAGAACACGACGCCGTCGCCGACCAGGCAGACCCCGCCCGGCGAGTGCCCCGGCGTGTGGACGACGGTTAGGACCGAGCCGGCCACCAGGATCTGCTGCCCGTCGGTGAGCTCGCCCGACGGCGGCGAGTCGTGTTTTGCATCCCAGAGCATCCGGTCGCCGGGGTGGATCCAGACCGGAGCGTCCAGCTCCCGGGCCAGGTCCAGCGCCGCGTCGATGTGGTCGTCGTGGCCGTGCGTGCACACGATGGCCCGGACGGGCCGGCCCCCGACCGCGGCGGCGATCGCCTGCGCGTCGTGGGCCGCGTCGATGACGACGACCTCGTCCTCGTCGCCGTAGACCCAGACGTTGTTGTCGACCTCCCAGGTCCCGCCATCCAGGCTGAAAGTACCTGAGGTGACGACTTTTTGGACCTGTGCCCCCTGCTGCTCGGTGCTCACAGCACAACCACCGACCGCAGGACCTCGCCCCGCTCCATCTTGTGGAACGCCTCCTCCACGCCATCCAGCGCGATCCGCTCGCTGACGAAGGCGCCGAGGTCGAAGCGCCCCTGCTTCCACAGGTCGATGAGCAGCGGGAAGTCGCGCTCAGGCAGGCAGTCGCCATACCAGGAGCTCTTGAGCTGCCCCCCGTGGCCGAAGATCTCGATGAGGGGGACCTCGAACGTCATCGTGGGGTTGGGCACCCCGACGAGCACGGCGGTCCCGGCGAGGTCGCGGGCGTCGAAGGCCTGACGGAAGGTCTCGGGTCGGCCGACCGCGTCGATGACGACGTCCGGGCCGAAGCCGCCCGTGAGCTCGCGCAACCGGGCCACGACGTCCTCCGTGCCGGCGTTCACGGCGTCGGTGGCGCCGAACCCGCGGGCCCACTCGAGCTTGCGGTCGTCGAGGTCGACGGCGATGACCTGCCGGGCCCCGGCGTAGATCGCCCCAGCGATGGCCGCGTCCCCGACACCGCCGCAGCCCAGCACCGCGACGGTGTCTCCCTGCGAGACGGGCGCGGTGTTGACTGCGGCCCCCCAGCCCGCCATGACGCCGCAGCCGATGAGGCCCGCAGCGGCCGGGTCGGCGGTCGGGTCGACCTTGGTGCACTGTCCGGCAGCTACTAGGGTCTTCTCGGCGAAGGCCCCGATGCCCAGCGCCGCCGACAGGACGGTCCCGTCCTCGAGGGTCATCTTCTGCGTCGCGTTGTGGGTGCTGAAGCAGAACCACGGCCGGCCCCGCTTGCAGGCCCGGCACTGGCCGCAGACGGCCCGCCAGTTGAGCACCACGAAGTCACCGACGGCGACACTGGTGACACCCTCGCCCACGGCCTCTACGACCCCGGCAGCCTCGTGCCCGAGCAGGAACGGGAACTCGTTGTTGATACCGCCCTCGCGGTAGTGGAGGTCGGTGTGGCACACCCCGCAGGCCTGGACGGCGACCAGGGCCTCCCCTGGCCCGGGGTCCGGCACGAGGACGGTCCGGATGCTCACCGGCTCCCCCTTGGCGAGCGCGACGACGCCACGGACTCTGTGGACCATGGGGAACCTCCGGGGGTAGGGGACGGGTGCGGAAACTACCGCGCCACCTCGCGCAGGCTGCCGTCGAGGCGCCGCGTCCACCCGCGGCCATCCAGGAGCTCGAGCAGCGGGACCGCGACCCGGCGGGTCGTGCCGAGCGCCTGCCGCGCCTGGCTCGTCGTGAAGGGCTGGGGCAGCCCCACGAGGACCCGCATCGCCCGGGCCGGCCCGTCGGGCAGCAGCACGACGTCCCCCCCGAGGCGTACGACGCGACCGGCGGTCTCGGCGGCCGCCAGCTCCCGGGGGCCCAGACCGAGCCCGAGGAGCTCGGGGGTCTCGGGAGCGGAGAACGGCTCGGCCTGCAGCCGCGACTCCACGACCTGGAGCGACGTCTCGGCAGGGCCGAGGTCTGGGACCGAACCCGGGACCCGGAGCCGGCCGCGCACGGACTCGAGCCCCTGGGCCCTGGCCAGTGCCGCGAGCAGCGAGGGATGGGGCAGCCCGAGCGCCGTCCGGGCCACGTCCTCGGGAAGCCCAGCCTCCAGCGCTGCGCGGAGCCGGTGCTGCTCGACGGCTTCGCCCAGTCGGGTGCCCCATCGCTGCCAGGTGCCCGGGTCGACCAGCCAGTCCCCAACGACGACAACACCCCCGAGCTCGTCCAGCGGGACGCCGAGCGCCAGCAGGTCCGCTCGGCGGGCGGCTCCCCGCCGAACCAGCTCGGCCGCCAGGTCGGGGACGACGGAGCGCGTGGCCAGAGCGGCGCCCCGGACGGCGGCGGCACCGCGCCGCCGCAGCTCCGGGGGGTCGACGTCGAGCACGACGACCCCGGTGACGACCCGCTGACCGGCCGGGTCGCGCAGCAGGGCCCGATCGCCCGGTCCGAGGGGCAGCGGGCGCGACAGCTGCAGCCGGGCAGCGCCCCCTCCGAGCCCTCGGACGTGAGCAGGCACCGCCGCAGAGCCGACATGCAGCACCAGCTGCTCCGGCAGCGGGTCGACGCAGGACAGCCGCACGTCGACGGAGGTGACCGCGCGGAAGGCGCCGGGCGTCAGCAGGGTGTCGCCTCGTCCGACGTCCTCCCGCTCGACCCCGCGCAGGTTGACCGCCACCCGGGCCACGGCGGCCACCGCGTCACGGTGCTCCCCGAGGCTCTGCAGCCCGCGGACCCGCACGGTCGAGCCACCGAGGGCCAGCTCGTCACCAACGCGGAGCGTCCCCGCGCCGAGGGTGCCCGTCACGACCGTCCCGGCCCCCTTGACGGTGAACGCCCGGTCGACCCAGAGCCGTACCGGCGCGGTGGCATCGGTGGCCGGCAGAGCGCCGACCAGGACGTCCAGGGCCGTGCGCAGGAAAGGCAGCCCGGCGCGGGTCACCCCGCTGACGACCACGTGGGGCACCCTGCCGAGCGAGCTCGTCGCCAGCTCCGCGAGGCTCTCCCGGACGGCCGGCCCCGGGTCAGCGAGGTCGCTGCGCGTGACGGCAAGCAGTCCCGCGGTCAGCCCGAGGGCGTCGATCGCCGCGAGGTGCTCTGCCGACTGGCGGCGCCAGCCCTCGTCGGCGGCCACGACGAACAGCACCGCGGGGGCGGGTCCCAGCCCGGCGAGCATGTTCCCGATGAAGCGCTGATGGCCTGGTACGTCGACGAAGGCCAGCACCTCACCGGAGGGCAGTGCCGTCCAGGCGTAGCCGAGGTCGATGGTCATCCCGCGGCGCCGCTCCTCGGCCCACCGGTCCGGCTCGGTGCCCGTCAACGCCCTGACCAGCGTCGACTTCCCGTGGTCGACGTGCCCGGCGGTGGCGACTACCCGCACGCGAGCACCGCGTCGCGGACCCGGCCGTCGTCCTCGGGGGGAACGCATCGCAGGTCCAGCAGGCACCGTCCGTCCGCGACCCGTCCGACGACGCAGGGCGTCCCGGTCCGCAACGCGGTCGCGTACGACGCGGCGAGCGCGACCGCCCACCCGGGCAGGACCAGTCCCGGGGCTCCCCCACCACCTACTGCACCGTCGGAGGCGACGACCTCACCTCCCACGGCCAGAGCGAGCCGCTCGGCGCGCTCCCGCAAGCCGGTGGCCCGAAGTGCCTGCCAGACAGGGGGAAGCGGTCCACGAAGTGTCGCCTCGAGAGCAGCCAGGGTCATCTTGTCGCAGCGCAGCGCTCGGTAGAGGGGGTGCCGGCGCAGGACGTCCAGCTCGGCGGCCCGGCCGAGCAGTAGCCCGGCCTGCGGACCCCCCACCAGCTTGTCGCCCGAGCAGGTCACGACAGCGGCCCCGGACTGCAGGGCGGTCTGCACGTCTGGCTCGTCCGGCAGCAGCGGGTCGGGAGCGAGCAGTCCGCTGCCGACGTCGGCGACGACCGGGACCCCCAGGGTCGCCAGCTCGCCGACCTCGACGCTGCTGGTGAACCCCTCGACCCGGAAGTTGCTGGGGTGCACCTTCAGGACGCAGCCCGTGGCGGGACCGACCGCGTCGGCGTAGTCGGCCAGGCGGGTCCGGTTGGTCGTCCCCACCTCGCGCAGCCGCGCCCCCGTCGAGGCGATGAGGTCGGGCAGCCGAAAGCCGTCGCCGATCTCGACCATCTCGCCGCGGCTCACCAGGACCTCCCGGCCGGCAGCGAGGGCGGTCGTCGCGAGGACCAGCGCAGCGGCCCCGTTGTTGACGACCAGGACGCGCTCGGCGTCCGGGACGGCGTCCTGCAGGGCCTGCAGGGCGCCCCGCCCGCGGGCGGACCGGGCGCCGGTCGTGACGTCGTACTCGACGTCGACGTGGCCGGCGGCAACGGCTATGGCTTCCACGGCCGCCAGCGACAGGGGCGCGCGACCGAGGTTGGTGTGCAGCACGACACCCGTCGCGTTCAGGACGGGGCGCATCGTCGTGGCGCTCGCGGGGAGCAGCCCGACGGCGAGGTCGGCGACCGCAGCAGGGGCGACCGTGCCCTGGCGCGCCTGCTGCTGGGCGTGCCGGACAGCGGTCTTGACCAGTGCAGAGCCGAGCCGGGCAGCCGCCTCGAGCAGCCGCGGGTCGGCCAGCAGGGCGTCCGTACGGGGCACGGTGCGGCGAGGGTCATCCACCCGCCCGACCCTACGGCCGGGTCGGTAGCGTCGCGGCCATGACGGACCTCGGTGCCGACCTGCGCTCCTTCGTGGACGCCTCCCCCAGCCCCTTCCACGTTGTCGCGGAGATGGTAAGAAGGCTTGCTACTGAAGACTTCACGGAGCTCGACGAGCGGGAGCACTGGGACCTGCGGCCCGGCGGGCGGCACTGGGTGGTCCGCGACGGCAGCAGCCTGGTCGCCTTCCGCGTCGGCACGGCGCCCCTATCGCAGGCCGGGGCCCGGCTGGTCGGCGCGCACACCGACAGCCCGACGTTCTCGGTGCGCCCCCGCTCGGACGTGCGCCGCGCCGGCTACCGACTGCTCGGGGTCGAGCCGTACGGCGGGCTGCTGGCCCACACCTGGCTGGACCGGGAGCTGACCGTCGCCGGGCGGGTCGCCGTGCGGCGCGGCGCCGACGTCGAGCTGCGGCTGGTTCGGCTCCCGGGCGCACCGCTGCGGCTGCCGTCCCTGGCGATCCACCTCGACCGCTCGGTCCGCGACGGGCTGGTGCTGGATCCGCAGCGGCACCTCGTGCCGGTGCTGGGCAGTGACGTCGCGACCGAGCCCGGGCTGCTCGAGCTGCTCGCCGATGCCGAGGGCCTCGACGTGGCGGACATCGTCTCGCACGACCTGGTGCTCGCCGACACCCAGCCGTCCGCAGCCACGGGAGCAGACGAGACCTGGGTGGCCGCGCCCCGGCTGGACAACAACGGCTCCTGCCACAGCGGCCTGCTGGCCCTGCTCGCCTGCGAGCCCGGACCCATGACCGCGCTGCTGGTCGCCAACGACCACGAGGAGGTCGGCAGCGGCTCGGCCGAGGGGGCGCGGGGATCGTTCCTGTCCGACGTCGTGTCCCGGCTGGTCGCGGCCACCGGTGACACCGACCCGCAGGCGGTGCACCAGGCCGTCGCACGGTCCCGCCTGGTGTCGGCGGACATGGCGCACGCCGTGCACCCCAGCTTCAGCGAGCGCCATGAGCCGTCGCATACCCCCGTCCTCGGGGGTGGGCCGGTGCTCAAGACCAACGCCAACCAGTCCTACGCCACGGACGCCGGGACCGGGGGCTGGTTCGCCGCCCGCTGCGCTGACGCCGGAGTCCCGATGCAGCACTTCGTGTCTCGGGCCGACCTGCCGTGCGGCTCGACGATCGGCCCGCTGACTGCGACCCGCCTAGGCATCGCCACGGTCGACGTCGGCTCCCCCATGCTGGCCATGCACTCCTGCCGCGAGCTGGCGTCGGCGCAGGACGTGCCACTGATGGTGCGGGCGCTCACGGCGTGCCTGTCGGGCTGAGGCTCCC
>JAYTHS010000019.1:0-7205 GCA_043732345.1 Frankiales bacterium
GTGCCGTCGCCGTGCAGCGTCAGCGCGGTCCGGCCGTACTCCGCCGTACCGGTCTGGGCGACGTGACCTCCGAGCGCGGTGGCCATCGCCTGGTGGCCGTAGCAGATCCCGAGCGTCGGGACGCCGGTCGCGAAGAACCCCGCGGGTACCTGCGGCGCTCCGTCGGCGTAGACGCTCGAGGGGCCGCCGGACAGGATCACGGCCTTGGGGGCGCGCGCGCGGATCTCGTCCGCGGTGATCGTGTGCGGCACGATCTCGCTGTAGACGTGGCACTCGCGCACGCGGCGGGCGATGAGCTGGGCGTACTGCGCCCCGAAGTCGACGACCAGGACGGTATCTGTCTGCGTCACCGGGGCAAGTCTAGGGCGTGACGACGACGCCCTTCCAGAACGCGACGCGGTCCTTGATCTCCTTTGCGGCATCCTTCGGAGCCGGGTAGTACCAGGCCGCGTCGACGTTGGTCTGGCCGTCGACCTCGACGCTGTAGTAGCTCGCGGTGCCCTTCCAGGGGCAGACGCTGGTCGTCGCCGACGGGGTGAGCGTCGCCGTCACGACGTCCAGGGGGAAGTAGTGGTTGCCCTCGACGACCACCGTGTCGTCGCTGCGGGCGATGACGGTGCCGTTCCAGATCGCTGTGGTCATGTCACCAGCCTGCCATCCTGTGCACCGTGACGCCCTTGGAGCGGCAGCGCCTGGCCACCTGCGCAGTCTGGCGGCTGGACGCGGACAGCCGTGACGACGGGGCCTGGACCGATCTCGGTGGCCTGCAGCTGCACGCGACCGGTCTGCCGGTGCCGTGGTGGAACGGCGCGCACCTCACCTCCCCCGACGGGCTGGCGCACCTGCCCGCGGCGGCAGCGTGGTTCCGGGAGCGCGGCCTGCCGTGGGGTCTGCTGGTGCCCGCCGAGCTCGACGTTGAGCCGCCCGGCGGGAGCTGGGTCACCGACCATCCCGTGATGATGCGCGGCCTGTCCGGGCTCCCGCCCGCCGAGGACGTGGCGCTGCGCTGGGATGCCGCCGACGATGCCGCCGCCGTCCAGGCCGTCGGGTTCGACACCACGCCGAACCTGTCCCGGGACTTCGTCCTGCCCAAAACCCGCGGCGCGGCCTGCCGCCTGGTCGTGGGCTACGTCGGGGGCGAGCCGGTCGCCACCGCGACGCTGGTCCAGGTCGACGGGGTCGCGGGCGTCTACGGCGTCGCGGCGCTGCCGGAGCACCGGCGGCGCGGTCTCGGGCGGGCCGTCACCCTCGCCGTCCTGCACGCCGCGGCAGACAACGGCTGCGACCTGGCCTTCCTCAACACGAGCCCGATGGCACACGGTGTCTACGCCTCGCTCGGGTTCGTCGACGACCTGCCCTGGCGGGTGTGGTCAGTCGCAGATGCGCTGCCTCAAGATGACGTACAGCCCTAACCCGACGAGGAACACCGTCCACCAGAAAGCTTCGGAGAGCCGCGTCGGCCAGTCCGGAGAGGCAGCGGTAAGCAGGCCGATACCGGCCAGACACAGCAGCGCCTCGTGCCGGAGCCGGGCTCCGGAGGCAGCGGCGACCAGCGCCAGGACCCCGAACCCGGCGAGGTCACCGACCACCCCGCGGGCCAGGTAATCCGAGCCCTGGGTGACGTACGCCGTCGAGGAGACGACAGCCGCCACCGCGGAGGTCGCCAGCTCGGGACGGCTCAGCCGGAAGGCCCGCGTCGTCGCTGGCACCCTGGCTAGGTCCAGGTCCCGGCCGACTGCGCCCGCTGCAGGTCCTTGCCCTCGGTGCGCATCGCCGGAGCGACCATCACCTCGACCTTCTGGAACTCCTTGATCGAGCTGTAGCCGGTCATCGCCATCGCCCGGCGCAGACCGCCGAACAGGTTGGTCGTCCCGTCGTCGGACACCGCCGGGCCGAGCAGCACCTGCTCCAGGGTCCCCACCGGCTCGGTGCGCACCCGGGTGCCGCGCGGCAGCACCGGGTGGTGGGAGGCGTGACCCCAGTGCCAGCCCCGGCCGGGGGCCTCGGCGGCCCGGGCCAGGGCACTGCCCATCATGACCGCGTCGGCGCCCATCGCGATGGCCTTGGCGACGTCGCCGCCGGTGCTCATACCGCCGTCGGCGATGACGTGGACGTAGCGGCCGCCCGACTCGTCAAGGTAGTCGCGGCGCGCCCCGGCAGCGTCCGCGATGCAGGTCGCCATCGGCACTCCCAAGCCCAGGACCGCCCGGGTGGTGTTGGCCTGGCCCGGCCCGACGCCGACGAGGATCCCGGCCGCGCCGGTCCGCATCAGGTGCAGCGCGCTCTGGTACGTCGCACAGCCGCCGACGATGACCGGCACGTCGAGCTCGGCGATGAAGCGCTTGAGGTTGAGCGGCTCGTTGCGCGTCGACACGTGCTCGGCCGAGACCACTGTGCCCTGGATGACGAACAGGTCGACGCCGGCGTCGATCACGGTCTGGGCGAACTGCACGGTGCGCTGCGGGGTCAGCGCGGCCGCGACGGTCACCCCGGCGTCCCGTACCTGCTTGACGCGAGCACTGATCAGGTCGGCCTCGATGGGCTTGGCGTAGATCTCCCGCATCCGGGCCACGGCGGTCTCGACCGGCAGGGAGGCAATCTCGGCCAGCAGCGGCTCGGGGTCGTCGTACCGCGTCCACAGGCCCTCGAGGTCCAGGACACCGAGGCCGCCGAGCCGGCCCAGGGTGATGGCGACCTCGGGCGAGACGACGCCGTCCATCGGGCTGGCCATGAGCGGCAGCTCGAATCGGTAGGCGTCGATCTCCCAGGCCAGCGACACGTCCTCGGGGTCGCGGGTACGCCGCGACGGAACGATCGCGATGTCGTCGAACCCGTAGGCACGCCGACCGGTCTTGCCGATGCCGATCTCGACGTCCGCCATCACTGCCCGCTGTAGTTCGGGGCCTCGACGGTCATCTGGACGTCGTGCGGGTGGCTCTCCTTGAGCCCGGCGGCGGTGATCCGCACGAAGCGCCCCCGCTCCTGCAGCTCCGGGATCGTCGCGGCGCCGACGTAGTACATCGACTGGCGCAGGCCACCGACGAGCTGGTGCGCGACCGAGCTCAGCGGTCCGCGGTAGGGCACCTGCCCCTCGACGCCCTCGGGCACGAGGTGGTCGTCGTTGATGACGTCGGCCTGGCTGTAGCGGTCCTTGGAGAAGCTCTTCTTCGGGCCGCGGCTGGACATCGCCCCCAGCGACCCCATGCCGCGGTAGGTCTTGAACTGCTTGCCGTTGGTGAAGACCAGCTCGCCGGGGCTCTCCTCGACACCGGCCAGCAGGCTGCCCAGCATCACGGTGTCGGCGCCGGCGACGAGGGCCTTGGCGATGTCGCCGGAGTACTGCAGGCCGCCGTCACCGATGACGGGAACACCCGCCGGACGGCAGGCGCGCATCACTTCGTTGATGGCGGTGACCTGGGGAACACCCACCCCAGCAACGACTCTCGTCGTACAGATCGATCCGGGCCCCACACCCGCCTTCACCCCGTCCGCGCCGGCGTCGACGTGTGCCTGGGCGCCGGCCCGGGTCGCCACGTTGCCGCCGATGATGTCCACGTGTACTGCCGCGGGGTCGGCCTTGAGCTGGCGGATCATGTCGAGCACGCCCTTGCCGTGGCCCTGTGCGACGTCGACGACGATCGCGTCCACGCCCGCGTCGACCAGCGCCATGGCTCGCTTGAAGGCGTCGCCGTGGAAGCCGATGGCCGCAGCGACCCGCAGCCGGCCGGCGTCGTCCTTGGTGGCCAGCGGGTACTGGCCCTTCTTGACGAAGTCCTTGACCGTGATCAGGCCCTGCAGCCGACCCCGCTCGTCGACGAGCGGGAGCTTCTCGATCTTGTTGGCCTGCAGCAGCCGCAGGGCCTCGTCGTTGCCGACCCCGACGGCCGCGGTGATCAGCGGCATGGGTGTCATGACGTCCCGCACGAGCCTGGTCGTGTCAGACTCGAAGCGGGTGTCGCGGTTGGTGATGATGCCCAGCAGCACGCCCTCGCCGTCTACGACCGGTACGCCGCTGATGCGGTAGCGAGCGCAGAGCCGGTCGACGTCCTCCAGGGTGTGCTCGGGCGTGCAGGTCACCGGGTGGGTGACCATGCCGGCCTCGGAGCGCTTCACGAGGTCGACCTGGGCGGCCTGGTCCTCGATCGACAGGTTGCGGTGCAGCACCCCGATGCCACCCTGGCGGGCCATCGCGATGGCCATCCGGGCCTCGGTCACAGTGTCCATCGCGCTGCTCAGCAGCGGGACGGACAGCGTGATCCGCTTGCTCAAGCGGGTCGCCGTCACCGCCTCGGCCGGGTTGACCTCGCTGTAGCCCGGCAGCAGCAGCACGTCGTCGAAGGTGAGTCCGACGGGCGCAAGCAGACCCCCACTGGTGTCGTCGTGGACGGGGTCCATGCACGTGCTCCCAACTGCTGGAGGAAGCACCTCACCCTACCCGCTGCTGCTAGGTGACCAGGCCCCGGCGGAAGCCGAGCGCGACGGCCTGCGCCCGGTCGTTGACGCCGAGCTTGCGGAACAGCCGCCGGGCGTGGGTCTTGATGGTGTCCTCCGACAGGTAGAGCTCCCGGCCGATCGCGCCGTTGCTCTTGCCCTGGCTCATCCCGGTCAGGACCTGCAGCTCCCGCTCGGTCAGGGAGACCTGCGGTGGACCGCTGCGGACCGGCTCGCGGGAGACCAGGGCCCGGCGCGCCGACGGCTCGACGAGGTCCATGCCACCCAGCGCGTGGGCGACGGCGGCGCACAGCTCCTCGTGGGAGACGTCCTTGAGCAGGTAGCCGCGGGCCCCGGAGCTGACGGCGGCGGCGACCTGGTCACGGTCGTCCGCGGCGGTGAGCATGATGACCTTCGCCTCGGGGTGCTGCGTGACCAGCCGCCGCGTCGTCTCCAGGCCGCCGAGCCCGGGCATCCGGACGTCCATGAGCACCAGGTCGGGGTGCTCCAGCGGGTAACGGGCGAGCACCTCCTCGCCGCTGGCGGCCGTGTCGACCTTGTCGACCCCCGGGACGGCCTCGACGAACTGCCGCAGGCCCTCCCGCACGATGCGGTGGTCGTCGCAGATGAGCACGGTGGTCACAGGGCAGCCTTCGGTTGAGAGGTGATGGTCGGACAGGTAGCGGTCGCGGGGACGGTCACGAGCGGGAGGGTCAGCCGCAGCGTTCCCAGTCGCTGGCGAAGCACGCCGCCGACAGCAGTGGCGCGGGCCCGCCAGGGGATCAGGTCCTGCGGCGGCTGGCCACCGGAGACGTCGAGTACCAGCCGGCTGGGCTCGCGGCCCGCGACGACCAGCACCGGTCCGTCGTGCAGGGCGTCGGCGAGGGCGGCGAGCTCCTGCTCGACGGCCTCGAGCAGGGCTGCCTCCGCTCCGGGCAGGTCACCGTGGTGGAGGGCAGCGCTCGACGTCGACACCGATCCGCGCCTCCGATCCTCCGTCGCGACCCCCGCGCCCAGTACATCGGCAGGAGCGGCCGCCGACGTGAGCCGATCGCGGACCCCGACTGCCGCCGGGTCGGTCAGCCCTCGAGCAGCGCCGCGACGTCGAGTCGGGACAACCAGTCGGCGCGTACGCCGGGAGGCAGGTCACCGGCGATCGCGAGCACGGCGGCCCGGGCCGCCGCCAAGCTCCGGTCGCTCTCCTCGCGGTCGCCCCCGGGCCCTTCGGCGAGCAGCGCGCCGAGCAGGGCCCGGGCCGGCCACACCAGCGGCAGGACGCCCAGGGATTCGGCAAGGGTCGCCGACCGGCGCAGCGTCGCGGCCGCCTCCGGATGGTCGTGCGAGACCTGAGCGAGGCCGAGCAGCAGCAGCCCCTTGCTCACGTGCCGAGGGGCCCGGGCGTCCTCGGCCCGCTGGACCGCCTCGGCCGCGCAGGCCGCGGCGTCCTCGGTCCGGCCCTCGAGCATGGCCACCTCGGCGCGGGCCCAACCCAGCCTGACCCGCTGGCGCCACCACTCGTCGCCCCGGTCGGGCAGCACGGCGGCGGCCTGGGCCAGCCGCTCGGCGGCCTCGTCGGCCTCGTCGAGGCCGACGGCGTCGCTGGCCAGGCCAAGCAGGGCGTCGAAGGCGGCCTCACCGGTGCCGTCCGTCAGGGCCAGCGCGTCGAGGTCGGCGTCGCGGGCGAACGGGTGCCGACCGAGCTGCCGGTGGATGCTGGCGATGGTCGAGCTGGACAGCGCCCCGAACAATCGTTGCGCAGGGGTGGCCGCCTGCTCGGCCCCGGCCTCGACGAGCGGGGCGAGCACCGTCAGCGCGCCGCCGTACCGCCCGGAAGCGCCGAGCGAGACCCCGAGCAGCCAGCACGCGGCCGTGCTCTCGGCAAACTGGCCGTGCGACCCCGCCAGGGCTACTGCCTGCTCGAGGTAGGCGACCGCCGCAGCCGGTTTGCCGTGGAAGGCCGCGTGCTCCCCACTGGCCAGCAGCGTGGGGAGGTTCGGCGTCGTCACACTCGGACGGTACCGGCGCTCCGGCGAGGCATGGGGATAGGCGCGCCTGGGTCGATGGCGCTCTCGACGAGGTCGGCGGCCTCGACCAGTCCGGGGCAGAGCCGCACCGTGTCCGGTAGAGCACTGAGATCCCACCCGGGGCCGCCCGCCAGGACGGTCGTGCGTGGGAAGGCCTCTGGCATCCCGGCCAAGCCGTCGGCGGACCCTGTCGCCCGGGTCTGCGACCATACGAAGACCGCTGCGGGTCCGGTACGGCGCACGGCGTCACGTAGGGCCGCCATCGGCAGCGCGGGACCCAGCACCCGGGTGGCGTGCCCGCGCTCGGCGAGGGCCGCGGCCAGGACGTGCAGCGGTAGGACATGCTGGTCGTCCGGGGCACCGGCCAGCAGGACCGGCCGCGGTGGGGCGGCAGGCGTGAGCGCGGAGGCGTGCTGGCGCAGGGAGGTCGAGACGCAGTCCGAGAGCAGGTGCTCGACGTCAACGCCCTCACCCGTGCGGGCCCAGCGGTGGCCGACCGAGACGAGCAGCGGCCGCAGCACGTTGTCCCAGGTGCGCACCACCCCGTGGGCGTCGAGTTGTGCGGTGAGGGTGGCCGTGACGGCTTCAGCGTCCAGGGCCATGGCGGCCCGGCCGAGGCCCCGGACGAGGTCGTCGGCCATGGGCAGTGCGAAGACCCGGCCACCACCCGAGCGGGCGGTCGGCAGCGGTGCAGGCGTGCGGGCTAGGGCCACCTCGGCGGCGTCCGCCGGGGCTGCGCCCTCCAAGACC
>JAYTHS010000020.1:0-2075 GCA_043732345.1 Frankiales bacterium
CCCACGCTGGTCCTGGGCACCTCGGCAATGAACGCCCAGCGCTCCGGCAGCTGCCACGTCGCGATCCGCGTACCGAGGTGGGCGCGCAGCTCGGCCGCTTCGGCGCTCGAGCCGGTCGCGAGCACGACGCATGCCAGCGGCCGCTCGTCCCAGCGCTCGTCGGGGACGGCGACGACCGCCGCCTCGCGCACCGCCGGGTGCTCCATCAGCTGGTTCTCCAGCTCCACCGAGCTGATCCACTCACCGCCCGACTTGATGACGTCCTTGCTCCGGTCGGTGATCTGCATCGTCCCGTTGGGGAACACCACCGCGACGTCGCCGGTACGCAGCCAGCCGCCGGCGAACTTCTCCGGATCCGGGTCCAGGTGGTAGGCCCCGGTGACCCAGGGGCCGCGGCACTGGACCTCGCCGACCGCCTCGCCGTCCCATGGCAGGACAGCTCCCGCGTCGTCGACGATCCGCACCTCGACGCCGGCGGTCACCCGACCGGTGCGCGCCCGCCAGGCCCACTCGTCGCTCTCGCCGCGCGGCACGTGCGCGACCGCTCCCAGCGGCGAGGTCTCGGTCATCCCCCAGGCCTGCACGATGTGCACGCCGTGGTCGTCCTGGAACCGGCGCATCAGCGATGCCGGCACCGCCGACCCGCCGCAGGCCACCAGCCGAAGGCTCGACAGGTCCGTCGGGTGCCCGTCGACGTAGGTCAGCAGGTCATTCCAGATGGTGGGCACCGCGCCGGCCACCGTCGGTCGCAGCTCGCTGATCATCCTGGCCATCGGCTCGGCCTGTAGGAACGGCCCGGGCAGCAGCAGGTCGGCGCCGGCGAACCAGGCGGCGTACGCCAGACCCCAGGCGTTGGCGTGGAACATCGGCACCACCGGCAGCACGTTGTCGTGCTGCGACAAGCCGAACACGTTCGCGGTCGCGACCGCCATGCTGTGCAGCCAGGTCGACCGGTGGCTGTAGACGACGCCCTTGGGGTTGCCGGTCGTCCCGCTCGTGTAGCACATCGCCGCCGGCTGGCGTTCGTCCAGCTCGGGCCAGTCGAACTCCGCGGGGGCCGCAGCCAGCAGCTCGTCGTAGCGGTGCACGGGCCGGGGAAGGCCGGAGGTGTCGCCCTCCCCCACGAGTACGTAGTGCTCGACGGTCGTGAGCTGGTCGGCGACCGCCACCAGCAGCGGCAGCACGGTCGCATCGACGATGACGACCTTGTCCGCGCCGTGCTCGATGACGTAGGCCAGCTGCTCGGGGAACAGCCGCAGGTTCAGCGTGTGCAGCACTGCCCCCATGGACGGCACCGCGAGGTAGGCCTCCAGGTGCTCCTGCGTGTTCCACAGGAAGGTGCCGACGCGGTCACCCTGACGCACCCCCAGGCCCGCCAGCGCGCCTGCCAGCCGGGCGGCGTTCTGGCCCACCTGCGCGTACGTCGCCTCGCGCACCACGAGGCCGTCCGCGGTGGCGCCCTCGAAGGTGCGGACGACGCTGGCAGCGTGGATCCGGCTGCTGTGGAGCAGCAGCGAGGTGATCGTGAGAGGGGTGTCCTGCATCGTGCTCAGCAGCGGGGTGTTCGTGGTCGTGTCGGTGGTCGTGTCGGTGGTCGTCACGGCGCGCTCCAGGGTCGGGTTGGCAGCAGGATGCCTCACCAGGACCCAGCGGTCGACCCCCGGACAGGTCGCCTACCGTGGGTGACGAGGACGAGGGACGGAGCCCGATGTGGCCGCTTGGCGCAAGTGCGACACCTGTCGCAAGGTCCTCCCCTCCGAGGCGTACGACGGGGACGCCGCGACCTGCATCTCGTGCCTGTCGACGCCGGAGACCACGGTCCGCACGCCCCGGGCCTCCCCGGTGCGCACGGTGCGGCCCGCCAAGGCGCCGGTCGAGGCTGTCGAGCGCCGACCGCTGCTGGGCGTGGCTGGCAGCGGGGACCTCGAGGTCCGCGAGCGGCGGGCCCGTCGGGTAGCACTGGACCAGCTCTCCGAGACCTACCCGGTGGACTTCGAGCAGCTTCTGCAGGTCGCCCGTCGCGGCGAGGGCCTGCGCGCCGCCAACGAGAGCTGAGCTGCGCCCTCTGCTAGCGT
>JAYTHS010000021.1:0-2067 GCA_043732345.1 Frankiales bacterium
CAGGAACTGCGCCGGCAGGAGCAGCGTGCCGGTGTCGGGGTGAGTGATGCGGGCCAGTGCCTCCACCGCGACGACCTGGCCGGTGAAAGTGTCCACGACAGGCTGGTAGTGCGGGGTCACGAGCTCGCCGGCCAGGACCTCGTCGAGCTCGCCCAGGCTGAGGGGGGTGCTGTCGGGCGCGGTACGGGGCTCGCCGAGGCGGATGGGGGGGACGTCGGGCGCGGTGTGCGGCAGTGCGATCGACGATTGGCTGGTGAGCGGCGGTTCGGTCCACGCAACGTTGGCTGCGTGGGCGAGCTGGTCCCGGCCGGCCCGTTTGGCGCGGTAGAGCGCCCGGTCAGCGGCCTCGAGGGTTTCCTCACCGCTGCCACCATCGCGGTGCTCGGCCAGCCCCGCGGAGAACGCCATACCGCGTGAGTGCCACGCCAGCTGCAGCTCGGTGAACGCCTGCTCGCCGGCGTTGCGCCCGTCGGAGGAGTACACCACCGCGAACTCCTCGCCACCGTGACGCGCGACCAACAGCGCGCGCGGCGCGTGGTCCTGCAGCAGTCGGGCGAAAGCTTGCAGGACCTGGTCGCCGTGCCGGTGACCAAAAGTGTCGTTGACCTGCTTGAAGTGGTCCAGGTCGATCAGCAGCAGACCGCTGCCCGCGCGCAGCGACTCCAGCACCTGCACCAGCGCACGCCGGTTGGCGAGCCCGGTAAGGGCGTCGGTGCGCGTCAGGTCGCGCAGGGTCGTGGTCACGATCCGCCGGCGCAGGGCCTGCGCGAAGTGCGTGACGAAGGCGGGCCAGTCACCGGCGAACGCCGGGGGGAACGCGCGCGGTTGCTCCCACCACAACACGAGCATGCCGACGTCCAGCAGTGGGACGAACAGCAAGCTGGCCATGGAGTACCGCAGCCGCAAGGCACGTCGTGGCGCACCCACAACGAGGGCATCAGCGACGAACAGGTCCTTGCCGGAGGCCAGACAATCGATCAGGTAGGGGCCCTCGCGCGTCACGTCCAAGGTCAATGACCCACGCCCTACGGTGGTGCGGGCCTCGTTCGCATTGGACCAGACCTGCCCGCCGAGCTGGTCTGGGAGCTGCACGTGTGCACCGTCCGCGCCGGTCAAGGCGCAGGCGGTCTCGGCGAACTCATCTGCGGCCTGCTCGGTTGTCACCGTGTTCGACAACCGGTAGCTCGCGGCCAGCAACGCCTCCAGCGTCGCCGTGCGAGACGATGCGAACTCCGAGAAACCGGGGGCGTCAGCCGGTCCGGCGTTCATCCAGTCGACTCGGGCCGCATCATTCGCACGGTATCTTTATGGCGGGAACCCGGCAGTGTCGGTTGCCCAGTGCGGCACCAAACCCTGCGGCCAAAGCTCAACCCGGGCCTAGGGGTTCGTACCTTCACGGGCCTGCGTTTCGCTCGGGGACGGCGCCGGCCTGTGTGGTGTCAGCTCGCCGGTGGTCAGCCGTGGCCGGCGCAGCACGGCGTGGGGTTCGGCACCTCGAACGGGGCCACCGCCCCCTCCGCGCCGATGGGCCGGACCTCGAGCACGAGACGGCCGCCGAGGAGCACGGGCCGGACGAACTCCCGGGTCACCAGGGTTGTCCCCGCCGTCGGGGTGCCCGCGATTCCGACCACGGCGTCGATCGCGCTGAGGCCGGGGACGTCGTCGACGGGCACCTCCCCGACGAGGCGGTCCTGGCCGGGGAAGATCACGGCCCGTCCTTCGCTGCGGGTGCGCAGGCGGTCGGCGGCCTGCTCGGCCCCGGACCGCCAGGCGTGGTCACCGACGGCCCCCGACGAGGACGGGCTCACGGCGAGCGCCACCCCGAGCTCGATGGCCAAACGTGCGGGATCGGGCGCGGGGCCGGTGAGCTGCACCGACCCCGCCCAGCGGCCGTCGACGATGTGGGTGCAGGCCAGCACCACCGGGCCGCACCGCTGCACCACGTCGGCAAGCACGTGCTCCAGCTCGGCCCGGTCGGTGTGCCCGGCCGCAAAGCCGAGGACCACCGGGCCCACCCCGTCGACGGCGGCGCTCACCTCGTCGGGACCGCGAAGATCGGGTTGGTGT
>JAYTHS010000022.1:0-7124 GCA_043732345.1 Frankiales bacterium
GCCGAGTGGGACCGCCTCACGCAGCTGCTCGTCGACAACGGCACCTTTACCCGGCTGGATGAGGCCAAGCGCCCGAACAGCTTCTACGCCGCGTCCAACCCCACCGACGTCGCCCGGGTTGAGGACCGCACCTTCATCTGCAGCCAGGACGAGCGGGACGCGGGCCCGACGAACAACTGGATGGACCCCACGCAGATGCGCGCGACCCTCCAGCCCCTGTTCGATGGCTGCATGCGCGGTCGGACCATGTACGTCGTGCCGTTCAGCATGGGTCCGATCGGCTCGTCCATCAGCCAGCTCGGCATCGAGATCACCGACAGCCCGTACGTCGTGGTCTCTATGCGGATCATGACCCGGATGGGGCAGGCAGCCCTTGACGCGATCGGCGAGGACGGCTTCTTCGTCCCGGCCGTGCACACCGTCGGGGCTCCCCTGCTCGACGGCGCCACGGACGTGCCGTGGCCCTGCAACACCGAGAAGTACATCGTCCACTACCCCGAGACCCGCGAGATCTGGAGCTACGGCTCCGGGTACGGCGGCAACGCGCTGCTGGGCAAGAAGTGCTTCGCCCTGCGGATCGCCAGCGTCATGGCGCGCGACGAGGGCTGGATGGCCGAGCACATGCTCATCCTCAAGCTCACCCCGCCGTCCGGTGAGGCCCGCTTCGTCGCGGCCGCCTTCCCGAGCGCGTGCGGCAAGACCAACCTCGCGATGCTCCAGCCCACCGTCGCCGGATACACCGTGGAGACCGTCGGCGACGACATCTGCTGGATGCGCTTCGGGCAGGACGGCCGCCTCTACGCGATCAACCCCGAGGCCGGCTTCTTCGGAGTCGCCCCCGGTACCGGCGAGGACACCAACGCCAACGCGGTCAAGACGTTCTTCGGCAACTCCATCTTCACCAACGTCGCCCTGACCGACGACGGCGACGTGTGGTGGGAGGGCCTGACCGAGCAGGCGCCTGCCCACCTGACCGATTGGAAGGGCAACGACTGGACGCCCGCGTCGGAGACCCCCGCGGCCCACCCCAACGCCCGCTTCACCACCCCCGCCGGCCAGTGCCCGACGATCGCCGACGAGTGGGAGGACCCGGCAGGGGTCCCGATCTCCGCGATCCTGTTCGGTGGCCGCCGCGCCACGGCTGTCCCGCTGGTCACCGAGTCCTTCAACTGGCAGCACGGCGTCTTTCTGGGCAGCACCGTCTCCTCCGAGACCACCGCCGCCGCTGCGGGCGCCATTGGGCAGCTGCGTCGCGACCCCTTCGCCATGCTGCCGTTCTGCGGCTACAACATGGGCGACTACATGAACCATTGGCTGGAGATCGGCAAGGCGACGACCGCCGACAAGCTGCCGAAGATCTACTACGTCAACTGGTTCCGCAAGGACGCCAGCGGCAAGTGGCTCTGGCCCGGGTTCGGCGAGAACTCCCGCGTCCTGAAGTGGATCGTCGACCGCGCCGAGGGTCGGGCGACCGGACGCAAGACCGCCATCGGGCTGGTCCCGGCCGACGGTGAGCTGGACCTCGAGGGCCTGGACGTACCGGCGCAGGACCTCGTGCTGCTGCTCGACGTCGACAGCGAGATCT
This sequence comes from Frankiales bacterium, assembly GCA_043732345.1. Taxonomy (GTDB): domain Bacteria; phylum Actinomycetota; class Actinomycetes; order Mycobacteriales; family SCTD01; genus RYN-111. The sequence continues at coordinate 1,586 of JAYTHS010000022.1, forward strand.
GGAAGCAGGAGGCCGGGCTGATCCCGGAGTACTTCGCGCAGTTCGGTGACCGCCTGCCGACGGAGATGGCCGACGAGCACGCCCGTCTCGTGGAGCGCCTCCAGGCCTGATGGCCCCCCAGCCGACGAGCCCGTCCGACTACGTCGGGCGGGCTCGCTCGTGTCGTGACCGGCCCGCCAGCCGGGTAGAACGGTCGCGACCCGGTTACGCTCCCGCCGGGGACGCTTGAGCGAAGGAGGGACCGGGTGGGACTGCGCGACCTGGTCTACGGGGCGTACGAGAAGCGGCTTGCCCTCATGCTGCAGCGCAGCGGGACGCCGGGACCCCGCCATGTCGGCGTCATCCTGGACGGCAACCGCCGATGGGCCAGGGCCGCCGGGGCGAGCTCCAAGGTCGGCCACCAGCGTGGCGCGGACAAGATCGCGGACCTGCTCCGCTGGTGCGATGACGCCGGCGTCGAGGTCGTCACTCTGTGGCTGCTGTCGACCGACAACCTGTCCCGCCCCGAGGCAGAGCTCCAGCCGCTGCTGCGCATCATCGAGGGGGTCGTCACCGACCTCGCACGCCCCCAGAACCGGTGGACGCTCAACGTCGTCGGTGCCCTGGACCTGCTTCCTGACAGCACGGCGCGCCTGCTGAAGGAGGCGGCCGCCGCCACGGGTGACCGCCCTGGGGCCATCGTCAACATCGCTGTGGGGTACGGCGGTCGGCAGGAGATCGCCGACGCGGTCCGTTCGATGCTGCAGGCCCACGCCGCCCGAGGGGCGACCCTCGAGGAGGTTGCCGAGTTGCTCGACGTCGAGCACATCGCCGACCACCTCTACACCCGCGGCCAGCCCGATCCGGACCTCGTCATCCGGACCAGCGGCGAGCAGCGCCTCGGCGGATTCCTGCTCTGGCAGAGCGCCCACAGCGAGTTCTACTTCTGCGACGCCTACTGGCCCGACTTCCGACGGGTGGACTTCCTGCGGGCGCTGCGTGCCTACGGTGCTCGGCAGCGGCGGTTCGGCAGCTGACGCCGCTGGACCTGCAGGCGTCGGCCTGCCGGCCCTGGCTCAGTGAGATCGCCTCTCTGACAGCAGGTCTGCTCACCTGACGTTCACCCGACGGCGCCCGCGTGTCGGCGGCCCGCGCGGTCGGGTGCGTCGTACGGTCGGACCAGCGGTGGGACTCCCCGCCGCTCGGGGAGGCCCAGGTGCGCGCACCAGCGTGTGACGGGGGCCGCGACCGGCCCTCTGGGTTCTGGTCCCGGTCCTGATCCTTGGAGGCCCCCATGCGCAAGACCTTCGTCCTGGACACCTCTGTCCTGCTGTCGGACCCGGGCGCGACGGGGCGCTTCGCCGAGCACGAGGTCGTGCTCCCGCTGGTGGTCATCACCGAGCTCGAGGGCAAGCGTGACCACCCCGAGCTCGGCTGGTTCGCTCGCCAGGCCCTGCGCGTGCTGGACGACCTGCGGGTCGAGCACGGTCGCCTGGACCAGCCCATCCCGGTGGGCGAGGGCACGCTGCGGGTCGAGCTGAACCACGCGACCGTGGACACCCTGCCGGCGGGGTTCCGCATCGGGGACAACGACAGCCGCATCTTGGCCGTGGCCCACAACCTTGCGGCCGACGGCTTCGACGTGGTCCTGGTCAGCAAGGACCTGCCGCTGCGGGTGAAGGCCGCGGCCATCGGTCTGCCCGCCCAGGAGTACCGCGCAGAGCTCGCGGTCTCCTCCGGGTGGACGGGCATGGCCGAGCTGGACGTCGTCGGGATCGACCTCGATGTCCTCTACGACACGGGCCGCCTCGAGCTCCCCGAGGCCCGTGACCTGCCCACGCACACGGGCGTGGTCCTGCTGTCCGACAGGGGCTCTGGCCTCGGACGAGTAGCTCCGGACAAGTCGGTGCGCCTGGTCCGCGGTGACCGCGACGCCTTCGGGGTGCACGGGCGGTCAGCGGAGCAGCGGATCGCGATCGAGCTGCTGCTGGACCCCGAGATCGGCATCGTGTCGCTCGGTGGCCGGGCCGGTACCGGCAAGTCCGCCCTCGCGCTGTGCGCCGGGCTCGAGTCGGTCCTCGAGCGCCGCGCCCAGAAGAAGGTCGTGGTCTTCCGCCCGCTGTACGCCGTGGGTGGCCAGGACCTGGGCTACCTGCCGGGCGATGCCAGCGAGAAGATGGGCCCCTGGGCGCAGGCCGTCTTCGACACCCTCGGCGCGCTGGTGCAGCCCGAGGTCGTCGAGGAGGTGATGGCCCGGGGCCTGCTGGAGGTGCTGCCGCTCACGCACATCCGCGGCCGGTCGCTGCACGACGCGTTCGTCATCGTCGACGAGGCGCAGTCGCTCGAGCGCGGGGTCCTGCTGACCGTGCTGTCCCGGCTCGGCCAGGGGTCCCGGGTCGTGCTGACCCATGACGTCGCGCAGCGCGACAACCTCCGGGTCGGCCGGCACGACGGGGTCGCCGCCGTCATCGAGGCGCTTAAAGGTCACCCGCTGTTCGCGCACATGACGCTGACCCGGTCGGAGCGCTCGCCGATCGCGGCGCTGGTGACCGAGATGCTCGAGGCCTGACGGACCGCGTGGCCGGGCCCGCGCCCGCGTGACGGACTAGGTTTCCGGTCGTGACTGATGCAGCGATCACGGCCCGGGGCCTGCGGCGCAGCTTTGCCGGGATGGACGCGGTCGCGGGCGTCGACCTGGACGTCGCCCCCGGTGAGGTCTTCGGCTTCCTCGGTCCCAACGGAGCCGGCAAGACCACGACCGTCCGGATGCTGTGCACGCTGCTCAAGCCGACGGGTGGCACCGCGACGGTGGCCGGCTGCGACGTCGTGGCCGACCCCGGCGCCGTACGGCGACGCATTGGGGTGGCGCTGCAGGAGATCGGCCTGGACCCGCTGCAGTCCGGCCGGGAGCTGCTCGAGCTGCAGGCGGGCCTCTACCGGGTGCCGAACCCGAAGGCGCGGGCGAAGGAGCTGCTGGAGCTCGTCGACCTGGTTGACGCGGCCGACCGACGCGTGAAGACATACAGCGGCGGGATGAAGCGCCGGCTGGACCTCGCCAGCGCGCTGGTCCACGACCCCAGCGTGCTGTTCCTGGACGAGCCGACGACGGGTCTGGACCCGGCCTCGCGCGCCGTCGTCTGGGACGAGGTTCGGCGCATCAACGAGACCGGGACGACCGTCTTTCTCACCACGCAGTACCTCGAGGAGGCCGACCAGCTCTGCGACCGGCTGGCCATCATCGACCACGGGACGCTCGTGGTCGAGGGGACCCCGGAGGAGCTCAAGGCGGGCATGGGAGCCGACGTCGTCACCGTGGGCCTGGGTCGCAGCGGCAGCCTCGCGGCCCTGCGCGCCCCGCTGGAGGGCTTGCCGGGCGTCGACCGGGTCATCGACACCGAGGGCGGGGTCGCGGTCTACGTGAGCAACGGCGCGAAGGCGGTCGCCGTCATCGTGCGGGCCCTCGACGAAGCCGGCGTCGAGGTCGGCACGATCTCCATCGCCCGGCCGACCCTGGACGACGTGTTCCTCGCCAGCACCGGTCGGTCGATGTCACCGTCGTCGTCGCAGGCAGAGAAGGAGTCCGCGTGAACGAGGTCCTGCTGCTGTCGCGGCGCGCCGTCCGGGAGATCGTCAAGCTCCCGGCCGCGACGCTGCCGACGCTGTTCATCCCGCTGTTCTTCCTGGCCGTGAACATCGGCCAGGTGAGCAAGACCTTCAACGCCAAGAACGCGCCGTTCCTGTTCGGCCAGAGCTACGTCGCCTTCCAGGTGCCGGTGTCGCTGGTCTTCGCCGTGGCCACCGCGACCAGCGGACTCGCCCTGGTGACCGACATCGACCTGGGCTACTTCGACAAGCTGCTGGTCGCCCCGATCCGACGTACGTCGATCGTGCTCTCAAGGCTTGCCGCCGACTTCGTGCGGGGGCTCATCACCTCGACGCTGGTGCTGCTGCTGGGCCTCGCCTTCGGCATGCGGGTGGCGAGCGGTGTCGGGGGTGCGGTGCTGATCGTGCTGCTGGCCGCGTCCTTTGGCGTGGCCTATGCCGGCATCGGGCAGACCATCGCTCTGAAGACGCGCAACGTGCAGACCACCAATGCGAGCTTCATCATCTTCTTCCCGCTGCTGTTCCTGACGCCCAACTTCGTGCCGTTCGACCGGCTCGCCGAGCCGATGCAGACGCTGGCCCGCTACAACCCCGTCAGCTACGTCATCGAGGGGCTTCGATCGCTCATCCTCGAGGGGTTCGTGGCGTCAAAGATCCTGGCCTGCGTCGCGGTCATCGTCGTGTCGGGCGTGCTGCTGACCTTCCTGTCGCTGCGGGCGCTCGCGAGCTACGACAAGGACTGACCGCTACGGCCGACGGGTCATGGCCAGGACGTCGAGCGCCTGGTCGAGCTCGGCCTGTGTCAGGCGCCCGGCTGCGACGTGGCCGCGCTCGTCGACGACCTCCCGGATCGTCTTGTCCTCGCGGACGGCCTGCGTGGCGATGCTCGCAGCTTCCTCATAGCCGAGCCACCGGTTCAGCGGCGTCACGATCGACGGGCTGGACTCCGCCATCCGACGGCACCGCTCGACGTTGGGCTCGATCCCGTCGACGCAGCGGTCGGCGAGCAGTCGGCTTGCGCTGGCCAGCAGCCGAAGGCTCTCCAACAGGTTGTGGGCCATGACCGGCATCATGACGTTGAGCTCGAGAGTGCCTGCTGCACCGCCGAAGGCGACGGCCGCATCGTTGCCGATGACCTGGGCGACGACCTGGCAGACGGCCTCCGGGACCACCGGGTTGACCTTGCCGGGCATGATGCTCGAGCCGGGTTGCAGGTCGGGTAGGTGGATCTCGGCGAGCCCCGCCCGTGGCCCGCTGGCCATCCACCGCAGGTCGTTGGCGATCTTGTAGAGCCCGACCGCGACCGTGCGGGCCACCCCCGACAGCTCGACGAGGGAGTCACGGGCGCCCTGTGCCTCGAAGTGGTCTCGGGCCTCGGTGAGCGGTAGGCCGGTGGTGGCCCGGAGGTCCGCGAGGACACCGGCCGCGAAGCCCGCTGGCGTGTTGATGCCGGTGCCGACCGCCGTACCGCCCAGGGGCACCTCCGCGACCCGGGCCAGGCAGCCCAGGAGCCGCTCGACGCCGTACGACACCTGGGCCGCGTGACCTCCGAGCTCCTGGCCGAGCGTCACCGGGGTCGCGTCCATGAGGTGTGTGCGGCCGGCCTTGACGACGTCGGCTGTGTGCTCGCTGCGGATCGTCAACCGTGCGGCGAGGTGGTGCAGCGCCGGGACGAGGTCGTGCGTCACGGCCTGCGTCGCGGCGAGGTGGAGGGCGGTCGGGAAGACGTCGTTGCTGCTTTGGCTGGCGTTGACGTGGTCGTTGGGGTGGACCGGCCGCCCGAGCTCGCGCTCGGCCAGGGTGGCGAGCACCTCGTTGACGTTCATGTTGGTGCTGGTCCCGCTGCCGGTCTGGAAGACGTCGACCGGGAACGCGTCGCCGTGAGCGCCGCCGACGATCTGCTGCGCGGCGCGCGCGATCGCGTCGGCAAGGTCCTGCGGCAGCACCCCGAGGTCGG
>JAYTHS010000023.1:0-2060 GCA_043732345.1 Frankiales bacterium
ACGGCCCAGCAGATCACCAGCCCGGTCGTGCTCCGGCACGCGGCGCTGGCCACCGGCGAGCTGGTCATCGAGGTCGAGGACGCCCTGCCCCGGGTCACGCAGCCCGTCCTGGTCTGTACGGGCCGCTTCGACCGGACCTGCACGGTCGCGGCGGCGCAGCGCATCGCCGAGCTGGTGCCCGGATCGCGGCTGCATGTGTTCGAGGACAGTGGCCACATGACGTTCGTGGAGCAGACCGAGGACTACCTGGCCGTCGTGCGCGACTTCCTCGACGGGCTGCCCTCCAGCTGAGCCAGCCGCTGGCCGTCGTCGAACAGCTCCCGCGTCGCGAGGTGACCCGCCACCGCAGCGGCGACCGACACGGCCCCGAGCAGCATGTACATCACGACAACCTGGTAGCGGATCGCGGTCAACGGCGACACCCCGGCCAGCAGCAGACCGGTCATCGCGCCGGGCAGCGAGATCAGTCCGACGGTCTTGACCGCGTCGATGTCGGTGACCAGCGCCGCTCGCAGGGCCGACCGCAGGTGCGGCGCGAACGCCTGCGCCCCAGGCAGTCCCAGGGCCAGGCGGGCCTCGACCTGGCGCCGCGAGGCGTCGACCTCCTCACGCAACCGCAGCAGCACCACCGAGGTCCCGCGGGTCGCCGCGGACACCACCATTCCTCCGACCGGTACGACGACCCGCGGGGTCGCCTCGACCACGTGGGCCAGTAGCAGCAGCCCGAGCGTCGAGGCCGTCCCGGCGGCGATCGCCGTGGTCGCGACCCGTCGTACGCCGGGCAGGCCGGCCCCGCGGCGCGCCGACACCGAACCGCCCACGACCACCATGCCGATGACCCACAGCAGCCCGCCGGGCAGCCCGGCGAGCCGGAACAGCACCCCGAGCAGGGCCCCGACCGCGAGCAGCTGCCCGAACGCCCGGACGGCGGCCACCACGACCTCGCGCCCCAGGCCCAGGCCCTCACGGCTGACGACGACGATCGTCATCGCGACCAGCACGACCGATGCGGCGACACCCGCCCACGACGGGACCGACGGGTGGAGCACGGTCGCGGCCAGGATCACGCGATCCCTGCCAGGTAGCTGCTCGCCGACGCGGGGCCGGTCTCCACGACCTGCCCACCACGCAGGACAACGACGTCGTCGGCGACCCGGCGGGCCTGCCCGAGGTCGTGGCTGACCAGGACCGCGGTGAGCCCGTCCGCGACGAGCGAACGGATGACCTGCTCGACAGCCAGCGCGGCGACCGCGTCCAGCGCCGAGGTCGGCTCGTCCAGCAGTAGCACCTCAGGACCGACGGCCAGCGCCCTGGCCAGGCAGACCCGTTGGGCCTCACCACCTGACAGCCCAGCCGTGGCGCGGCCAAGATCCAGACCGGGCAGCCCGGCGCGGACCAGCAGCACCTCCGCCTGCGCCGGGGCGAGCCCCGGCGCCCCCACCCGCAGGTCCTCCAGCACCGAGTCCCCGAGCAGCATCGGGGCCTGCTGGACGAGGCCGACCCGGCGGCGCAGCGCCAGCACGTCGTACGACGGCAGGGGGCGCCCGGCCAGCAGGACCCTGCCGGTCGTCGGCTCGACGAGCCGGTCCAGCAGGCGGAGCAGGGTCGACTTGCCGGCCCCCGAGGGACCGACGAGCGCCGTGCAACGGCCGGCGGCAAGGACTGCCGACACATCCGTCAGGACCGAGGTGCCGCCGCGGACGACACCGACGTCCTGCAGCTCGAGCACGCCCCTCATGATGCACCCGTGGACTACGCGGGCCGAGCAGCGAGGTGGCTGCTCGGTGCGACCGACCACCCGGGGGGCAGGTCGCTGTCGGCCCACCTGCTGGAGCTGCTCGAGCTGCCTGCGGTCTCCCTCGTCGCCGATCTGGCCTGCGGCGGCGGAGCCACCCTGGATTTGCTGGCCTCGCGGGGACACCTCGCCGTCGGCGTCGACCTGCACCCCCGTCACCCGCGCGCCGTCGTCGGGGACGCCCAGCGGCTCCCGCTGGCCGGGGCGACGTTCGACGCGGTGCTGCTCGAGTGCTCCCTGTCGACGTTCGACTCCCCATCCGACG
>JAYTHS010000024.1:0-2049 GCA_043732345.1 Frankiales bacterium
CGGCACCGCCACCGCCACCGCCACCCTTGGGGTTCGGGCCGTACTCGTTGTCCCCCGGCGTGCTGTCGGAGACGGTGAAGACCAGCAGCACGATCCCGCCGACGAGCGGGATCAGGCCCAGCAGGATGAACCACCCCGACTTGCCGGTGTCGTGCAGGCGCCGGACGCCCACGGCGATGGTCGGGACTAGGACGGCGAGGTAGAACAGCACTAAGAGCACCTCGAAGATCCCGGCGATCTGGGTAAGGGTGGCGGCCACGAGGTAACCCAGGAAGACCGCCAGGGTCCAGAACCAGTACTCCGACCGGCGGGCGCGTCCGGAGAAGTCGGCGTACTTCCCGATCACGGTGGTGACAGCTTCGGCGAGACCCATGAGATTTCCCCCTTGATCGCACCGCCCGCTGCGGCGCCACGGCACAGCATGAGGCCTGCTGGCCGCAGGTGGGGGACCGTCCGGCTTGCTCCTGCCGCGCGGGCCTCGCAGCCCAGAGCCGAAACTCGCACGACCCGGCCGCGTGGACGCCGTAGCGTCGGGGGTGATGACCCTGACCGCCGCCTCCGCCCCGCCGACCGCCGCCACGACCCCGAGCCCCGATCCGCGCCGTCGGCTCGGGTGGAACCGGGTGCGCGGTCCGCTGATGGCGTGGGCGCTGGCGGCAGCCACCGTCTCCGCGGTCGGCGAGACCGCCGGCACGGTGGTCGCGGGGAGGCTCGCCGAGCACCCGACCACCGTCCTGGTCGAGCTGCTCGCCCTTGCCCTGGTCGGCGGCGCCGTCATGGACACGGTGGGGCGGACCCTGTGGTCGAGCGTGTCGGACCGGGCAGAGGGACAGCTGCGTGCCGACCTGCTCTCGGCCGCCCTGGACCAGCCGCTCGCGGTGCTGTCCGAGACGGCGGTCGGGGAGGTCCTGGACCGGATCGACGACGACACCCACGAGCTCGGCGTGACGGTGCGCCTCGAGCTCTGGGACCTCGCCCGGACGCTGCTGCGGGCCGTCCCGATGTACGTCGTCGCCGGGATCACCTTCTGGCCGTCTTTCGTGCTGTTCCCTCTTGTCGGGCTGGTGCTGGTCGTGGTCGTCCGGCCGCTGGCCAGGGAGGTGACCGTCCGCAAGATCGCGGAGGAAATCGCCTGGACCGACCACGCCGCCGCGCTTGAGGAGGGCATCGCCGCGCGCGACGACCTGCGGGCCAGCCTGGGCCAGTCCTACCTCGTACGACGGGTCGCCGAGCTCTCGGCCGTCGTCCACGAGCGGGTCGCTGCGACCTGCAAGACGGCGACGTCGCTGAGCCGGCGCACCGGCCTGCTGCTGCACGGCCTGCTCGCAGCGACCGCTGTTGCCGGGGTCGCCCTGGTGTCAGCCGGTCAGCTGTCGACAGCCGCGCTGGTCACGCTGTTTTTGGTGACCAGCGCCTTCGTCGGGCAGATCGACCAGGTCGCGCGGCACGTGCCGGACCTGCAGCAGGGACTGGGGGCGCTCACCCGGCTGCGGCAGCTGCTGGCCGTCGCCCCCGAGCCCGTCGGCGGTCTGCCCGTGCCACCCGGGCAGCAGGACGTGTCGGTCCGGGACCTGTCTTTCGCCTACCCCGAGGGCAGCTTCGCCCTGCAGGGCATCGACCTGGACATCCCCGCCGGGCACACCACGGCCCTGGTCGGGCGCACAGGCAGTGGCAAGTCCACGCTGGCCGCGTTGCTGTCCCGGGCCGTCGACCCGCCCCGAGGGACCGTGCACCTGGGAGGCGTCGACGTCCTGGACCTGGACCTGCAGCAGCTGCGAGCCACCGTCGGCGTCGTCACGCAGCGCACCGAGGTGCTGGCCGCGACGCTCGCCGAGAACATCACGCTGTTCGCCGACATCCCCCGCACCGCCGTTGAGCGGGCCGTGGCCGACCTCGGGCTCACCGATTGGGTCGAGGGCCTGCCGGCCGGGCTGGACACCCTGCTCGGCCCCGGTGGCAGCTCGCTGTCGGCCGGCGAGGAGCAGCTGGTCGCCTTCGCCCGACTGCTGGTGCGCGACGTCCAGGTCGTCGTCCTGGACGAGGCCACCG
>JAYTHS010000025.1:0-2046 GCA_043732345.1 Frankiales bacterium
GACGAGGTCGTCGCCACCCGACAGGACGGTGACGGCGGCGGCCCGGGCACGGGTCCCGGCCTCGACCCAGGAGTCCCACCACCCGGGCTCGAGACCCCCTGCGGCACGGGGGACTCCGGGAAGGACCCGGGTGGCGCGGCGTGCGGCGTCGCTCCACTCGCCGTCCTGCGAGACGACGTCCGACGGAGCAGAGGCGACCAGCCGCCCGACGGCCCGCGAAAGGGTGGGCCGGCCCACGACAAGCACCCGGTCGGGCCGGTGGACGTCCAGCCAGCCCGGCACCGACAGGAGCAGCTCGGCCGCCGCGACGACCTGCGGCCCGGCCGCGCTGGAGGACGGCTCGGCCACGACCGGCCACCCGCGGGCGGTCGCGAGGGCCATTGCTCGTGCCGGGTCGGCGAGGTCGCCCAGCACCACGACCGTGCGGTCGGGCAGGTCGTCGACGACGTCGACAGCCACAGGAGACACCCGGGTGGTCCAGGGCGCGCCGCCCGGCCGGCCCTCCGGCACGCCGTCGCCGTCGCCGTCGGGCACCAAGGGCTCGCGGAACGCCAGGTTGAGGTGCACCGGTCCGGCCGGCCGACCGAGGTCGCCGAGCGCCGCCGACAATGCCCGGCAGGTCATGCCGCGCCAGTAGCCCTCCTCGCCCAGCGAGGGGGCTCCGACCTCGACGTAGCTCCGCACCGCGTCGCCGAACACCTTGACCTGGTCGACGGTCTGGTTGGCGCCGGTGCCACGCAGCTCGGGGGGCCGGTCGGCCGTGAGCAGCAGGATCGGGACGTGGGCGTACGACGCCTCGACCACCGCGGGGTGCAGGTTGACGACGGCCGTACCCGAGGTCGTGACGATGGGGACAGGCCGGCCGGAGGCCTTCGCGAGGCCGAGGGCAAGGAAGCCGGCCGACCGCTCGTCGATGCGCACGTGGAGCCGCAACCGGCCGGCCCGGTCGGCGTCGAACAACGCGAAGGCCAACGGGGCAGACCTCGAGCCAGGGGAGAGCACGGCGTCCCTCACCCCTCCGCGGACCAGCTCGTCGACAAGGGTGCGGGCCAGAGCTGTCGACGGGTTCACGGAGTGAGTCTCCCAGGACCTGGAGTCACAGGACCGGTGTCACAGGGACCGCTCGAGCAGCGCCGCGCAGCGGTCCAGCCGGTCCCGCCACCACTGCTCCCTGTCCGGCGGTGCGGCCAGCGAGGCGAGGCGCTCGGGGTCGGGCTCGACGGCCCCGACGGGTATCGAGCCGCCGTGGCCGTCCAGCGAGGCGAGCACCACATCGGTGGCCATCAGCGAGGTCGTCGCGAGGCCGCAAGCGAAGGCAAGCTCGGGCAGCGCGGCCGCCAGGGCGACGCCGGCGCTGATCCCGACGGAGGTGTCCAGGGCGCTCGAGACCACGACGGGCAGCCCACACGCGAGGGCGACCTCGAGGGCCGCCACGACACCCCCGAGAGGCGCGACCTTCAGGACCACGACGTCGGCGGCGCCGGCCAGGGCGACCCGCAGCGGGTCCTGCGCCTTGCGGATGCTCTCGTCAGCCGCGACCCGCACGTCGAGGCCGGATCGGGCAAGGGCCAACCGCAGGGCGACCAGCTCCTCGACGCTCGCGCAGGGCTGCTCGACGTACTCCAGGTCGTAGGGGGCGAGGGCGGTGACGGCCTCCCGCGCCTCGTCGAGGGACCAGGCTGCGTTCGCATCGACCCGCAGCTTCCCGTTGCGCCCCAGCCACTCTCGTACGGCGGCGACCCGGTCGATGTCGTCGGTCAGCACCTGCCCGGCCTGGGCGACCTTGACCTTCGCCGTCGTGCAGCCGGGGAAGCGGGCCAGGACGGAGGCGACCTGGTCGGCAGGGACGGCGGGAACGGTCGCGTTGACAGGGATGCTCATGCGCAGGGGATCGGGCCAGCCGGTGTACGCGGCCTCGAGGGCCGCGGTGAGCCAGCGTGAGGCCTCCGCGTCGTCGTACTCCAGGAACGGACTGAACTCGCCCCACCCGGCGGGGCCGCGCAGCAGCAGCGCCTCGCGGTGGGTGACCCCGCGGAAGGGCACGGT
>JAYTHS010000026.1:0-2032 GCA_043732345.1 Frankiales bacterium
GGGCGAGGGCTGCGCTCCACTGCGCTGCCTTGACCAGCAGGTCGTAGACCAGGCCCGCGTCGCCCACCGCAGCCACCCCGGCGGCCACGTCCGGGCGGACCAGCCAGTCTGGGTCGGGCTCGTCCTCCGCCTGGTGGCGGACACCGACCAGATGCGCTCCACCGGCACCGCTGCGCAAGGCAGCCAGCTGCCCGCCCACGTCGGCGGAGGTCAGGTCGGTCCACCCGACGACGCCACCCACCAGCCCGTGTGAGGCCTCCGCGATGGCGAGCAGGTGGTCGGTCTCCTCGACCGTGGACACAGCTTGCACCAGCACGGTTGCCTCGACGCCGAGCGGGCGGGTCACCCGCTCGAGATCCGCAAGGTCGTAGGAGCGGCGAATCGGCGCCATCGGCTCAGCCGCCATCCAGGGATAGGGCCGCTGCGCGAGATCCCACAGATGGTGGTGGGCATCGATCAGCACGGGACGCCCGGACCGGCAGCGCAGGACGTCACGAACGGGGTCGGAGCCGCAGCCCCTGCATGCCCCCGTCCACCGCCAGTGCCGTGCCGGTCACCGACCCAGCGCCGGGGCCAGCCAGGTAGCAGATGGCCGCGGCGACCTCGACTGCGCTCACCAGTCGACCGTGGGGCTGGCGGGCCTCGAGCGCTCGCCGTTCCGCTGCCGGGTCGGCCGCACCGTCCAGCAGGCGGGCGACCCAGGGCGTGTCGGCGGTGCCGGGGTTGACGCAGTTGACCCTGATGCCTTCGGCCAGGTGGTCAGCGGCCATGGCAAGGGTTAGCGACTGGACGGCACCTTTCGACGCGGAGTAGAGCGCACGTTGCGGAAGCCCGGCAGTGGCGGCGATCGAGCACGTGTTGACGATGGCCGCGTGGGCCGACCTCCGGAGCAGCGGCAGTGCTGCCCGGGTGGTCCGAACGATGCCGAGCACGTTGACCTCGAACACCTGGCGCCACTGCGTCAGATCGTTGGCGGTGATGTCGCCCTGCGCCCCGATGCCGGCATTGTTGACCACGATGTCCAGGGTGCCGAACCGGTTGGAGACCGCCACAAAGGCGCGCTCGACCGAGTCGTCGTCGGAGATGTCGCAGGTCACGCCGAAGAAGCGGTCGTCCTGGCACTGCGGCTGCAGGTCCAGGACCGCGACAGCCGCGCCGCGCTCGTGCATCGCCACTGCGGTCGCCTCCCCTATCCCGGACGCGCCGCCAGTGACGACCGCAACCAGGCCGGACAGCTCGGCGGACATGGGGACTCCGTTTCTGTGTGAGGGACCGGCGGCGGGCGACGCCCGTGCGGCTCAGTGCTTGGCGGTACGTCGCGCGGACGCCTTGGCTGGAGGGCTGGGCGGTGCGAGCAAGGTGCGCAGGAAGGCCTCGGTGGTCGCGACGTGCGCGAGGGCGGCTGCGCGGGCGAGCTCGGCGTCGTGCATGGAGACAGCGGACAGGATGCGCTCGTGTTCGTCGATGGTCCGCGAAATCGCGTCGGAGTCGAGCATTCCGCGCCAGACCCGCGCGCGGAACATGCGGCTGGAAATGCCGTTCAGCATCGAGGCGAGGGTCGCATTGCCAGACGCCGCGGCGACCTGGGTGTGGAACTGGACGTCGTGAAGGACGAGCTGCTCGAGGTCGGAACCGCTCTCGCGCATGCAGGCCAGGCTCTTCTCCAGCTCGCCGATGGCGACGGTGCTCACATGGATGGCCGCGAGTGCGGTGGCGGCCGGCTCCAGGATGCGCCGGACCGCGAGCAGCTCCAGCGCGGAGTCCTCCTGCATCAGCTCCACCGCGAACGCGATACCTTCGAGCAACAGCTCGGGCCGCAGGCTGGTGACGTAGGTGCCATCGCCGCGCCGCACATCGAGCACCCGAGCGGTCGACAGGGCGCGGACGGCCTCGCGGGCAGTATTGCGGGAGACCCCCAGCACGACGGCGAGTTCCTGCTCCGGGGGCAGACGTGAGCCCGAGCGAAACACTCCCGAGCTGATCAGCTCGCGCAACCGATCGATGCCCGCTTCGGTCACCGGTGCCGCCACAA
>JAYTHS010000027.1:0-7016 GCA_043732345.1 Frankiales bacterium
CCGACATCCTAGGAAGCAACCTCGCAGTGCCAGGCTGCGTCTTGTCCTGCGACACCCCGACCCGTGAGGACGCCCTGTGGACGATGCAGCACGCGAGGCCTTCCAGGCCTTCGTGGTCAAGCGCTCGCCGGCCCTGCTGCGCACCGCCTACCTGCTGACCGGCAACCGGGCTGACGCCGAGGACCTGCTGCAGACCACCCTGGCCAAGGCCTACCTGTCCTGGCAGCGCATCCGCGACCTCGAGGCCCTCGACGGCTACGTCGGCCGGGTCATGGTCAACGCCCAGACCAGCATCTGGCGCCGCCACCGCCCCGAGGCGTCGTACGACGTCGTGCCCCGACCTGCCGCCCGGCCGGGACGCCCACGCCGACGCGGACCTGCACGACGCGCTGTGGACCGCCATGGCGAGCCTGCCGCGCAGGCAGCGCGCCGCCGTGGTCCTTTGTTACTACGAGGACCTATCGGAGGCCGAGACCGCGCGCGTGCTGGGCGTCTCGGTGGGCACTGTCAAGTCCTCCACCTCCCGGGCGCTGGCCTCCCTGCGCGCCGACGCCTCCCTGCGAGGCACCCATCCCGACGGACCCCTGACATGACCCCTCTCGACGAGACACTGCGCGCTGTGCTCACCGATCGGGCGGGCGCCCTGGCCCCCGCCTCCGACCCGATGGCCGGCATCGCGGACCGCGCCCGCCGGATCCGCCGGATCCGCCGGCGGCGCATCGCCGCTGCGATGGCCGGCACCGCACTGGCGGTCCCGGCCGTCGCGGTGGCTGTCCCCGCCCTGACCCCGGGCCGTACGACGGTCCGCGGCCAGGTCGCCCACGCGAACGCCCCGACAGAGACCCCCCGGTCCCGGCCAACGCCCTCGCCCGCCCGTCTCCTCTGCAGACCGTCTGCTGCGGCTGAGCCGCGACGGCCCGACAGGCCCCCGGCCCACGCCCGCAACTAGGGTGCGGGCATGGCCGTGCACCTGACCCGCATCTACACCAAGACCGGCGACGAGGGCACCACCGCCCTCGGCGACATGAGCCGGGTGAGCAAGACCGACCCCCGACTCGCGGCGTACGCCGACGTCGACGAGGCCAACAGCGCCATCGGGGTCGCGATCGCTCTCGGTCGGCTCCCCGAGGAGCTCACCACGCTGCTCGTCCGCATCCAGAACGACCTGTTCGACGTCGGCGCTGACCTGTGCACGCCCGTGGTCCCGGACCCGGAGTGGCCGCCGCTGCGGGTCGAGGCGACCTACACCGAGCGGCTCGAGCAGGCCTGCGACCTCTACAACGAGCGGCTCGAGAAACTCTCCAGCTTCATCCTGCCTGGCGGCACCCCCGGGGCAGCCCTGCTGCACGTCGCCCGCACCGTCGTACGCCGGGCCGAGCGCTCCGTCTGGGGTCTGCTGCAGGCCGATCCAGCGCGGACGAACAAGGAACCGGCCCTGTACCTCAATCGGCTCTCGGACCTGCTGTTCATTCTGTCCCGGGTCGCCAACCCCGGCGGCGACGTCATGTGGAAGCCCGGCGGCGAGCGGTGAGGTTCGGCTTGTTCCTACCCGTGTTCGGCGACCTCGCCGAGCCCGCTGTCGTCGCCCTGCTGTCCGCCGAGGCGGAGTCCGCTGGCTGGGACGGCGTCTTCGTCTGGGACCACGTCGCGTACGCCGAGCCGGTCACCGACATCGCCGACCCGTGGATCACGCTGGCCGCGATGGCCTGCGCGACCTCGACGGTTCGGATCGGCCCGATGATCACGCCGCTCCCCCGCCGGCGGCCCGTCAAGGTCGCCCGCGAGGTTGCCTCCCTCGATCGCCTCTCGGGCGGCCGGCTCACGCTCGGGGTCGGGATCGGCGGCGACAACTCCGGTGAGCTCTCCGGCTGCGGTGAGCAGCCCGACGCCAAGGTCCGCGGCGAGATGCTCGACGAGGCCCTCGACATCCTCGCCGTGGCCGGCTCCGGCGCCGTGCTGGAGCACCGCGGAACGCACTACGTCGCCGACGGGTTCGCCGTCCTCCCGCGTCCCGTGCAGCCGCACGTGCCCGTCTGGGTCGCTGCCCGCTGGGGCAACCCCGCGCCGCTGCGGCGGGCGGCACGCCACGACGGTGTCTTCCCCATCGGCCTGGAGACCCCCGACCAGCTGGCCTCCCTGGTTGCGCAGGTGACCCGGATGCGCGCCACCGACGGCCCGTACGACGTGGCCGTCGGCGGGCCGGTCGACCTCGACCCCCGGCCCTGGGCCGCCGCCGGGGCGACCTGGTGGATGACGGGCTTCTCGCCGTACACCCTCAGCGAGGGAGAGGTCCGGGCGGCAGTGACCGCCGGCCCCCCCCGCTGAGCCGTCGCGCACGGACGAAGCAACACATCCAGCGCAACAGGTCTCGGCGCAGAGCAAGCAAGGCGAAGGTGCGGCAGGTGCTCAGTCGGGCAGGGTCGCGCCAGGCGGCTGCGCCTCGAGCCAGGCCAGGAAACCGGTCATCGCCGAGTTCCCCAACGCGATCTCCACCGGCCTTCCGGCGGACCGCAGCTCCACCACCGTTGCCCCCTTGAGCAGGGACATGGCCTCAGACCCCTTGGGCAGGCGCCTCGCGCTCACCTGCAGGTCACGGCGGGAGAGCGTCCGGCGGGGCCGGGGAGACAAGCTGAAGACCCGGAACCACTGCAGCTCGTCGCCCGCGAAGCGCCCGATCCCGAGGACCCAGCCCCTCCCCTGGCTGCGGGGCTTGAGCCGAAGCGACAGCTCGACGGCGCCACCCAGCCGGCTGAGCATCCGCCGACGGACGAGGATCGCCAGGAACGGGACCACCGTCAGCAGCAGGAGCAGCGCGACGATCTCGGCGGACAGCACGGGTCAGATGGCCGGCGGTGTCAGGACGGCACGTGACCGGGATGCCAAGGAGGCGGGAGCCTGAGACACGGGGTCGGTGTCGCAGCGGTCAGGACGCGCCGGACAGCGTGGCCTGCTCGGCCAGCACGGTGACCCCACCATCGGTGACCGACAGGAAGCCCCCGGAGACGCTGGCGACGACCTCGCCGCCACCCTCCTGCGTGATGCGGACCTCGCTGCCCTCGGCGAGCTGACCCAGCAGCGAGGCGTGCCCGGGCAGGATCCCGATCTCGCCCTCGGTGGTCCGGGCGATCACGGTGCTGGCCTCGCCGCTCCACACCTCGCGCTCGACGGAAACGAGCTCGACGTGCAGCGCCACGGGGTCCTCCAACGACATCATGTTTGGTGCCCGAACAGTACCGGGTGAGGCGGTCCTGTAGGTCGGCGGCTCCGACCCGCAACTCGGCCTCGGTGGTGGGGGGCCGTCGCCGTGGCCCGGACTGCCTGCCTCGCGCGACCGCAGGGCCCGGGTGATGCGCTGGCCCGGCGTGAGCGGAAGCGGGCCCTCGTCGGCACCGATCCAGCCGTACGTCACCCCCTTGCCCCTCAGCCCCTCACCGCCAAGCATGACGGCCAGACCCCCCAGGGGACCCGGCCGACGCGCGAAGCGCGGGACTAGCTGCTGAGCTTCTTGGCGTTGGCCTCGACGTCCTCGAGCCCACCGCACAGGAAAAACGCCTGCTCGGGGATGTGGTCGTAGTCGCCCTGGGTCAGCCGCTTGAAGCTGTCGATCGTCTCGTCGAGCGGGACGAACTTGCCGGGCTGGCCGGTGAACTGCTCAGCGACGAAGAACGGCTGCGACAGGAAGCGCTGGATCCGGCGGGCCCGGTTGACCAGGACCTTGTCCTCCTCGGAGAGCTCGTCGATGCCGAGGATCGCGATGATGTCCTGCAGCTCCTTGTACTTCTGCAGGATCCGCTGCACCTCACGGGCGGTGTTGTAGTGGTCGTCGCCGACGTACTTGGGGTCAAGGATCCGCGAGGTGGAGTCGAGCGGGTCGACGGCGGGGTAGATGCCCAGCTCGGAGATGGCCCGGTTCAGGTTGGTCGTGGCGTCGAGGTGCGTGAACGCCGTGTGCGGCGCCGGGTCGGTGATGTCGTCGGCGGGCACGTAGATCGCCTGCAGCGAGGTGATCGAGTGGCCGCGGGTGGAGGTGATGCGCTCCTGCAGCACGCCCATCTCGTCGGCCAGCGTCGGTTGGTAGCCCACCGCGGACGGCATGCGCCCGAGCAGGGTCGAGACCTCAGACCCCGCCTGGGTGAAACGGAAGATGTTGTCGATGAACAGCAGCACGTCCTGCTTCTGCACGTCGCGGAAGTACTCCGCCATCGTCAGCGCCGACAGGGCGACGCGCAGGCGGGTGCCCGGCGGCTCGTCCATCTGACCGAAGACCAGCGCGGTGTCGTTGATGACACCGGACTCGGTCATCTCACCGAACAGGTCGTTGCCCTCGCGGGTCCGTTCACCCACCCCGGCGAACACCGAGACGCCGGAGAACTCCTTGGCGACGCGGTAGATCATCTCCTGGATGATGACCGTCTTGCCGACGCCGGCCCCGCCGAACAGGCCGATCTTCCCGCCGGAGACGTACGGCGCGAGTAGGTCGATGACCTTGATGCCGGTCGTGAACATCTCGGTCTTGTTCTCGAGCTGGGCGAACGCCGGCGGCGGCCGGTGGATCGGCCAGCGGGTCGTGATGTTCAGCGACTCCTCGGTGACGTCCATCGGCTTGCCGAGCGCGTTGAAGACATGGCCCTTGGTGACGTCGCCGACGGGTACCGAGATCGAGGCTCCGGTGTCCTGGACGGGGGCGCCGCGGACCAGGCCGTCGGTCGGCTGCATCGCGATGGCGCGCACGACGTTGTCGCCGATGTGCTGAGCGACCTCAAGCGTCAGCGTGAAGGTCTCGCCACCCATGGTGCGGTCGACGTTGAGCGCGTTGTAGATCTCTGGCATCTCATCGGGAGCGAACTCCACGTCGACGACGGGGCCAATGACCCGTACGACGCGGCCGACCCCACCCGGCTCGGCCGCTGCGGTCGTGTCTGTCGTCTCGTTGGTGATGGTCATGCGGTCACTCACTCCCTGCCGAGGCGAGCGCTGATGCGCCGCCGACGATCTCGCTGATCTCCTGGGTGATCTCGGCCTGACGGGCCGCGTTCGCCGCTCGGGTGAGCGACTTGATGAGGTCGTCCGCGTTGTCGGTCGCGGCCTTCATCGCGCGCCGCCGGGATGCCGACTCCGAGGCTGCCGACGCCAACAGCGCGGCGTAGACCCGGGTCTCGACGTAACGGGGCAGCAGGGCGTCGAGCAGGGCCTCCGGGCCGGGCTCGAACTCATAGAGCGGGAGCGGACCGTCCGGGGCCGGCTCGTCGGACTCCTCGACGACGAGCGGAAGCACGCGCACAGCCACCGGCTTCTGGGTCAGCGCCGAGACGTACTCGGTGAACACGACGTGGATCTCATCGACGCCCCCGTCGGCCGTGTCCCTGACGAACGCCGCGATCAGGGTGTCCGCGACCTCCTTGGCGTCGGCATACGACGGTCGCTCGGAGAACCCGGTCCAGGACTGCTCGACGGCACGCCCGCGGAACCGGAAGAAGCCGACGGCCTTGCGCCCGACAAGGAAGTTGACGGCCTCTTTTCCCTCGCTCGTCAGCAGCGACGTCAGTGCGTCGGCCTGCTTGATCGCGTTGGAGCTGTAGCCACCGGCCAGGCCGCGGTCGCTGCTGATCGTGAGGACGGCGGCGCGGGTCGCGCTGCCCTTCTCGTTCACCAGCGGGTGGTCGAGGGTCGACTGCGACGCGAGCGCGGACAGCACCCGGGTGATCTCGCGCTCGTACGGGCGGGCGGCGTTGACCGCGGCCTGCGCCTTGGCGATGCGGGATGCCGCGATGAGCTCCATCGCCTTGGTGATCTTCTTGGTCGACTGCATCGACCGGATCCGGCGTCGGTAGACGCTGAGTTGGGCACCCATGGCTTAGCGGGCGCCCGAGCCGGGGACCGCGGCCGCGACGGCCTCACCGACACTGGATGGCGGCTTGTGCGCAGTGATCTTCTCCTGGCCCTCGGCGCCCTTGTCCATCGGGTCCGCGGCGGTGTCCTTCACCAGCGGCGTGCCGTCGGAGGTCTGGAACTGCTGGGTGAAATCCGCGATCGCTGTCTTGAGCTGCTCCACGACGTCGTCGCCGAGCTTGCCGGTCTGTACGATCGTGTCGTAGATGCCCTGGTGCTGGCGCCCCACGAAGTCCAGGAACTCGACCTCGAAGCGGCGGACCTCACCGACCGGGACGAGGTCGACGTAGCCGTTGGTGCCGGCCCACACCGAGACGACCTGGCGCTCCACGGGGTACGGCGCGAACTGGCCCTGCTTGAGCAGCTCGACCAGGCGCTGGCCGCGCTCGAGCTGGTCCTTGGAGGCCTTGTCCAGGTCGGAGGCGAAGGCCGAGAAGGCCTCCAGCTCGCGGTACTGCGCAAGGTCGAGGCGTAGGCGGCCAGAGACCGACTTCATGGCCTTGATCTGCGCGTTGCCACCGACGCGGGAGACCGAGATGCCGACGTTGATGGCGGGACGGACCCCGGAGTTGAACAGGTCGGACTGCAGGAAGATCTGGCCGTCGGTGATGGAGATGACGTTGGTCGGGATGAACGCCGAGACGTCGTTGCCCTTGGTCTCCACGATCGGCAGGCCGGTCATCGAGCCGCCGCCGAGCTCGTCGGAGAGCTTGGCGCAGCGCTCGAGCAGCCGGGAGTGCAGGTAGAAGACGTCACCCGGGTAGGCCTCGCGGCCCGGTGGGCGGCGCAGCAGCAGCGAGATCGCTCGGTAGGCGTCGGCCTGCTTGGACAGGTCGTCGAAGACGATCAGGACGTGTTGGCCCTGGTACATCCAGTGCTGGCCGATGGCCGAGCCGGTGTAGGGGGCCAGCCACTTGAAGCCGGCGGAGTCGGACGCGGGGGCGGCGACGATGGTGGTGTAGTCCATCGCACCGGCCTCGACCAGCGCGGTCTTGATGCCCGCGATGGTGCTGCCCTTCTGGCCGATGGCGACGTAGATGCAGCGGACCTGCTGCTCCGGGTCACCCGTGGCCCAGGCGTCCTTCTGGTTGATGATCGTGTCCACGCACACTGCGGTCTTGCCGGTC
>JAYTHS010000028.1:0-7003 GCA_043732345.1 Frankiales bacterium
GGCGGTGCGCCGGCCAGCAGCCCTCGCAGGCCCTCGTGCGCTGCGTCAGCGTCCCGGACCTGCAGCCGCACCGTCTGACCGACCTGGACCAGCTCACCGACGACCAGCCCTCCGGTCTCGGGCTCGGTCCCGAGGACGGCGCGGACCAGGTAGTCCGCGTCGTCGGCGTACTCGTCGGCGGTGATCCCGAGCTGCACCCCCGCCGATGCCAGGGCCTGTTCCGCGGGCGGCAGGCCGGACAGGACCTCCCTGATCTTCTCCACCGCGGGCACCCCCGCGAGCGAGCGGACGACGTTGCCGGCAGCCGACGTCACGGTCATCGCGGGCCCAATCGGGCGGCAGCCCTGCGACACGAGGGCCCGCGCCCCCGACCCGGCGAGCAGCACCCCGACAGCGCCCCGGTCGACGGTCCGGCCGTCGACCCACAGCCGGGTCGAGCCGGGACCCTGCCCTCCGGACGCGACCCCGCCGAGGAAGGGCAGACCCGGCAGGGCGGCCGCGGCCCGGGCGACGAAGCCATCGACGGGGAAGCTCCAGGGATCGCTGAGCAGCAGTGCGACCTCGTCGTCCCCGACCCGCTCGGGCAGGCCGACGACGGCGACACCCGCGTCCGATGGCAGGACCTCCAGGTGGAAGGTCCGCAGCTGGACGCCGGGCAGCTGCGCCACGAAGACGCTGACCGCCCCCGGCCCCTCGACGGCCCGCCCCGCACCCAGGACCCCCTCAGCCGTGCAGCCGATGACGGCGCGGGCACCGAGCAGCGACTCGGCCAGCTCACCGGCGGCGACCGCCGAGCCGGGGTCGGTGGCGCTGACGCTGACGACCGCGAGGTCGGGCGGACCACCCAACCCGTCCAGGGCCTGCTCGACCGCGTCGCGGGCGGCCCGGAGCAGGTCGGCCCCGAGGCCCAGACCGTCCCCGAAGCGCCGCATGGGCCCAGTCTGCCGTCTCGGCCCGTGCGGATCGCGGGAGGCCGACGTAGCGTGACCAGGGTGAGTGCTGACCTCCCCTCGACCCTGGGCTCGCTGCGCGACAGCGGCCACGTGCACCGGACCGTGAAGACGGAGGTGCGCGACAACCTGCTCGCCCGGCTGGCCGCCGGCGAACCGACGTTCCCTGGGATCCTGGGCTACGACGAGACCGTCCTTCCCGAGGTGGAGCGGGCCCTGCTCGCGGGCCACGACCTGGTCCTGCTGGGCGAGCGGGGTCAGGGAAAGACCCGCTTGATCCGAACGCTGACAGGGCTTCTCGACGAGCACACCCCCGTCGTCGCCGGCTGCGAGATCAACGATCATCCTTACGCGCCGGTCTGCGTCCGCTGCCAGCGCCTGGTCGCCGAGCAGGGTGACGCGACGCCCGTGGCGTGGAAGCACCGCAGCGAGAGGTACGGCGAGAAGCTCGCCACCCCGGACACCTCGGTGGGTGACCTGATCGGCGACGTCGACCCGATCAAGGTCGCTGAGGGCCGCACCCTCGGGGACCCCGAGACCGTTCACTACGGCCTGGTCCCCCGCACCAACCGGGGCATCTTCAGCGTCAACGAGCTGCCCGACCTCGCCGAACGCATCCAGGTCGCGCTGCTGAACGTCCTAGAGGAGCGTGACATCCAGGTCCGCGGCTACACGCTGCGGCTCCCCCTGGACCTGCTCCTGGTCGCGAGCGCCAACCCGGAGGACTACACCAACCGCGGGCGCATCATCACGCCGCTGAAGGACCGCTTCGGTGCCGAGGTCCGCACCCACTACCCCGTCGACCTGTCGCACGAGCTGGACCTCATCCGGCAGGAGGCCCTGCTGCAGTGGCCCGGGACGCCCGTCGTCGTCCCCGACCACCTGCTCGAGGTGGTCGCCCGCTGGACCCGGCTGGTCCGTGAGTCCCCCCAGGTCGACCAGCGCTCCGGCGTCTCGGCCCGGTTCGCGGTCGCCGCCGCCGAGACCGTCGCCGCCTCCGCCGTACGCCGGTCGGCCGTCGCGGGAGAGCCTGCGGTGGCGAGGGTCTGCGACCTGCCGAGCATCGTGGCCGCGAGCCGCGGCAAGGTGGAGTTCGAGGCCGCCGAGGAGGGCCGGGAGATCGAGGTCCTCGCGCACCTGCTGCGCAAGGCGACCGCAGACACCTTCCGCGCGACCCTCGCCGGGCTCGATCTGTCGGGCCTGCAGACCCGCTTCGACGACGGCGCGGTCCTCGAGACCGGTGACCTCGTCCCGGCCGCCCAGCTCCTCGCCGACCTGGGCACCGTCCCGGGCCTGGCGGCGCTGCTTGCCCGCCTCGGCGTCGAGCAGGAGTCGCCCGGGCTCGCCGCCGCGGCCCTCGAGTTCGCGATGGAGGGGCTGCACCTCAACCGGCGGCTGGCCAAGGACAGCGTCGGCGGCCGGACGGTCTACGGCCGGTGAACGACTTCGCGGTCCCGGACACCTACGCGCTGCGGCGCCGGGTGCTGCTGGCCGGGGTCGTCACCTTCGCGGCCTTCCTCGCGGTCGCGTGGCTGCTGTTCCAGCTGCGGGTCTCCGACGCCTGGCTGCTGATCAGCATGGTGCCGCTCTACCTGCTCGTCATGCGCCCGCTGATGAAGCCGGTCCGGGAGGCCATCGCGCTGCGTCGCCGGCTGGCCTACGAGTCCTGGCTCGACGAACGGGACCACGATCCCGAGCGCGGGCGATGAGTTACCGCTACGGCGCGTGGGCCGGCGGCAGGGACCCTCTGGAGGCGCCCTACGACGTGGCGTCGGCCCTGGACGAGGTCGGTGAGCGGGTGCTTGCCGGCGAGTCCCCGCGCCAGGCCCTGCGCGACCTGCTGCGCCGCGGGACCGACGGCCTGCGGGGGCTGGACGACCTGCGCCGCCAGACCGCCAAGCGCCAGCGCGAGGCCCGCAAGAAGGGGAAGCTCGACGGGACGTTGGAGGAGGTCCGCGAGCTGCTGGAGAAGGCCCTGGAGCTGGAGAAGGCGGCGCTGTTCCCCGACCCCTCCGACACGGCCCGCCTCGCCGAGTTGGAGCTGGACGCGCTGCCCAAGGACACGGCCCGGGCGGTGCAGGAGCTCAAGGACTACCCGTGGGCGAGCCCGGAGGCCCGCGAGGCCTACGAGTCGATTGACGAGCTGCTGCGCAAGGAGGTCCTGGACAGCCAGTTCAAAGGGATGAAGGACGCGCTGCAGAGCGCCACCCCCGAGGACATGGCCAAGATCAAAGACATGCTCAACGACCTCAACGGGATGCTCGACAAGGACGCGCGGGGCGAGCACACGCAGGAGGCGTTCGAGGAGTTCATGGCCAAGCACGGGGAGTACTTCCCCTCGCAGCCAGGTACTCTCGAGGAGCTCGTCGACGAGCTGGCGCGCCGGGCGGCGGCCCAGCAGCGGCTCATGGACTCGCTGACGCCGCAGCAGCGGCAGGAGCTCGGCGAGCTCATGGACGGCGCGATGGACCTCGACCTCGCGTCGCAGATGGCGCAGCTCGGCGACGCGCTGCGCAACGCCCGTCCCGACCTGCCGTGGGGCGGCAAGGAGCGGATGGACGGCGAGCGCGGCATGGGGATGGGTGAGGCCACCTCGGCCCTGGAGGAGCTAGCCGACCTCGACGACCTCGAGGCCGCGCTGGGGCAGGACTACCCCGGGGCGTCACTCGACGACATCGACGAGGACGCGGTGCAGCGGGCTCTGGGGCGGGGGGCGCTGGACGACGTCAAGGCGCTGCAGCGCATCGAGCGCGAGCTGCAGGCGCAGGGCTACCTCGTGCGGGACGCTTCCGGCAAGCTCGAGCTGAGCCCCCGGGCCGTCCGACGCCTCGGGGCCACCGCGCTGCGCAAGGTCTTCAGCGACATCGCCGCCAAGGGCCGCGGTGGGCACGACGTCCGCGATGCTGGCGCTGCGGGCGAGACGACGGGCGCCTCCCGGCAGTGGCAGTTCGGTGACGAGCAGCCGCTGGACGTCGTCAAGACGGTGCGCAACGCCGTGCTCCGCGGGGTCGGCTCGCGCGCCTCCGGAGCGACGGGTTCCGGCCGGGTCCGGCTGCAGGTCGACGACTTCGAGGTCGTCGAGACCGAGCGCCGGACCACCGCCGCTGTGGCCCTGCTCGTCGACCTGTCGTACTCGATGGAGCTGCGCGGCACGTGGGGCGCCGCCAAGCAGACCGCGCTGGCCCTGCACTCGCTGGTCACCACGCAGTTCCCCCAGGACGCGATCGAGATCATCGGCTTCAGCGACTACGCCCAGGTGCTGCGACCCGAGCAGCTCGCCGGGCTCGACCCGCAGCGGGTGCAGGGCACCAACCTGCAGCACGGCCTGATGCTCGCCGGCCGGTTCCTGGGCAAGCACCCCGGCGCCGAGCAGGTCGTCCTGGTCGTCACCGACGGCGAGCCCACGGCGCACCTCACCCGCGACGGCTGGGCCGACTTCGCCTGGCCGCCGATGCCAGAGACGCTCGAGCTGACCATGGCCGAGGTGGAGCGGATCTCGCGCCGCGGAGCCACCATCAACGTGTTCATGCTGGACAACGAGCCGCGCCTGGTGGCCTTCGTCGAGCACCTCGCTCAGCGCAACGGCGGTCGGGTCTTCCAGTCCGACGGCGCCCAGCTCGGCGAGTACGTCGTGACCGACTACCTGCGGGCCCGCCGGGGACGCCGCGCCTCCTGACCGACCCGCCCCTCCCACCGACCCGCTCCTCCTGATCGACTCGCCCCTCCCACCGACCCGCGCCTCCTGACCGACCCGCCCCTCCCGCGGTCGGGGCGGATCCGCTGACCCCCGGGGGACAGCGCAGCCGCCTGGACCCACCGGGGTCAGGTGTGGTCGACCAGCCGGGCGCCCTCCAGGTCCGTCCAGGAGATCACCTCCAGCACCGCGACGGCTGACGTCGCCATCCCCCGGTCGGTCCACTCCCGGGCAGCGGGACGGTCGTCGAGTGTCCACGCGAGCTGCGTCAGGCCGGGGTCGTGCCCGACGACCACGAGGGTCGCGACGTCGGGCGGAGTCGCGTGAACGAGGCCGACGAGCTCGGCGAGGGAGGCGTCGTACACCTCGTCGGCGTACACCGGCGCGACCTCTCCGACCCCGGCGAGCTCCCAGGTCTGGCGGGTCCGGGCCGAGGTCGAGACGACCACCCGGTCGGGACGGACCTGCCTGTCCTGCAGCCACCGGCGCACCTGCCCGCAGTCGACGATGCCGCGCTCGGCGAGCACCCGGGAGTGGTCGTCGTCGCGGTGCGGCTCGGCTTTGGCGTGGCGCAGGAGCACGAGGGTGGGCATGCCAGCAGGCTCCCACGCCGGGCGGGTCGGGCCGGGTGGTCGCTCAAGGTCCAGTTCCGGACAGGGTCTCCCTGGGCCTCCCCGATGGCCTGCACGGAGCTGGCCTCCCCGTCGTCGCGGCTCAGCGCAGCGCCTGCTCGAGGTCAGCGAGCAGATCGGCGACGCTCTCGATGCCGACGGACAGGCGGACCAGGTCCGACGGCACCTCGAGCTGGGAGCCGGCGACGCTGGCGTGCGTCATCCGTCCCGGGTGCTCGATGAGGGACTCGACCCCGCCGAGCGACTCGCCCAGCGTGAAGACCGTCGTACGGCGGCACACCTCCAGGGCAGCGTCCTCCCCGCCGGCGAGGCGGAAGCTGACCATTCCGCCGAAGTCACGCATCTGCTTGGTCGCGACGTCATGGCCGGGGTGCTCGGGCAGGCCGGGGTAGAGGACCTGCGCGACCGCCGGGTGGCCGGCGAGCAGCTCGACGACGCGCTGGGCGTTGCTGCAGTGCCTGTCCATCCGCACCCCCAGCGTCTTGATGCCGCGGAGCACGAGCCAGCAGTCGAAGGCGCCAGGGACCGACCCCATGGCGTTCTGGTGGTAGGCCAGCCGCTCACCCAGGACCGGGTCGGCCACGACGAGGGCCCCTCCGACGACGTCGCTGTGACCGCCGAGGTACTTCGTCGTGGAGTGCACGACGACGTCGGCCCCGAGGGCCAGCGGCTGCTGCAGATAGGGGCTGGCGAAGGTGTTGTCCACCACGAGCAGCGCGCCTGCGTCGTGGGCGACCTCGGCGAGCCGGGCAACGTCGGCAACGCCGAGCAGCGGGTTGGTCGGGGTCTCGCACCAGACCAGGGCCGTCTCGGGTCGGACAGCCGCCCGGACGGCGTCCAGGTCGCCCAGCGGCACGGGCGTGTGCCCGACTCCCCAGCGGGTCAGCACCTGGGCGAAGAGCCGGTAGGTCCCGCCGTACGCGTCGTCGGGGACGACAACGTGCGCACCCGGCTGCAGCACGGTGCGCAGCAGGGTGTCCTCGGCGGCCAGCCCGCTGGCGAACGCGAGCCCGGTGCTGCCGCCCTCGAGCGCGGCCAGGCAGGTCTCCAGGGCAGTCCGCGTCGGGTTGCCGCTGCGGCTGTACTCATACCCCTGGTGGACCCCGACCTCGGACTGCACGTAGGTGCTCGTCTGGTAGATCGGCACGACCACGGCGCCGGTGGTCGGGTCCGGGTCCTGCCCGGCGTGGATCGCAAGCGTCTCGAAGCCGTGGTCGGCCGGGTTCCAGGTCACGCCCCCCACCGTACGGCGCCCTCACCCCGCTGCCAGTCTCTCGCGGTGACGGCTGAGCACCGGGTGCAGGTCAGGGTGTGCCGACTCGACCTCGTGCAGAGGCAGGACGGGCACCTCGATCGAACGGGCACCGAGGCACAGACCCCGGTCGGCCGCCTCGAGGAGTCCGGGGTCGGGGTCGGGGTCGGGGTCCGGGTCCGGGTCGGGGTCCGGGTCCGGGTCCGGGTCGTGGTCCGGGTCGGGGTCCGGGTCGGGGTCCGGGTCGTGCTCGAGATCCGGGTCGTGCTCGAGGTCCGGGTCGTGCTCGAGGTCCGAATCGTGCTCGAGGTCCGGGTCCGGGTCCGGGAGGGGCAGCACGACGCGCAGCAAGGGTGGGAGCTCGTCGACCACCCAGACCTGGAGTACACCCAGTCGGCACAGTCGCAGCCCGGTCAGCGCGGTCCGCAGCACCTCGGGGTCCACGTCCGGCCAGCCCTCGTCCAGCGGGTCGCCA
>JAYTHS010000029.1:0-6997 GCA_043732345.1 Frankiales bacterium
GCTCGCGCACCGGCCCGGTGACTTAGGGCGCTCGCCCGGAGGTCCGCGTAGCGTGATCCCCGCCGCGCACGTTGCCGGCCCGACAGCGACGGAGCGGAACCGGTGACCGGTGGGGCAGCCACGCCGGCCGTCGTCCTGTCCGGCCTGACCCGGACCCACCGGGGACGGCGGGGCACCCCAGACGTCCTGGCTAACGACGACGTGAGCCTGACCGTCGAGCCCGGTGAGGTGCTCGGGCTGCTGGGCCCCAACGGTGCTGGCAAGACCACGCTGGTCCGTCAGCTCGTCGGGGTCCTGCGCCCGGACGCCGGCACGGTGACGCTGCTCGGGCACGACGTCACCGGCGACCCGGCCACGGCGAGCCGGCTGCTGGCCTGGCTCGGGCAGGAGGAGCCGGCGCTGGTTGAGCTGCCGGTCGGTCTGGCGGTCGAGACGACGGGGCGGCTGCGTGGGCTGGGCCGGGGCGAGGCGCGACGAGCAACGGCGGCCCTGCTGGACGAGCTGGGCCTGTCGGAGCTCGTGGCAAGACCGATGACGCGCCTGTCAGGCGGTCAGCGCCGCCTCGCGCAGCTAGCGACCGCTCTTGTCGGCGACCGGCCGCTGCTGGTGCTGGACGAGCCGACCACCGGGCTCGACCCGGCCGCCCGCCGGCTGGTGTGGCAGGCCCTGCGGCGGCGGCGAAAGCAGCAGGGAACGACCGTCGTGCTCGTCACCCACAACGTGCTGGAGGCCGAGCAGGTCATGGACCGGGTAGCGGTGCTCGAACGGGGTCGGCTCATCGCCTGCGACACACCGGGGCGGCTCAAGGCGCTCGTCAGCGACGAGGTGCGCTTGGACCTCGTCTGGCGCGGCGACGCCCCGCTGGGCGACCCGGTTGTGGCCGAGCTGTTGGCGCTGTCGCAGGTGGACGGCCTGCGCTGGAGCGCCCGCCTGCCGACCGACCAGGCCCGTACGGCGCTGGCCCACCTGACGACCGGTGCGGTGCTGGCGGCACTGGACGACTTCACGCTGGCCACGCCGACCCTCGAGGACGTCTACTTGTCACTGGGCGGCCTCGGCAGCGACCTGGAGAGCGTGTGACCGACCTGGCCCCCGGGCCGACCCCACTGGCTGCCCTGTCCGCGGTCTACACCGCCCAGGTCAGCCGGGCCCGGGCTGCCCGCGCGCCGCTGCTGTTCGTCGCGACCCTGCAGTCCGTCGGGATCCTGCTGCTGCTGCGGGGCGTCATCGACCAGACGAGCCGCACGACCAGCCGCCAGGTGGTCGCCGGCTCGACCGTCCTGGTCGTCGCCTTCGTGGCCCTCAACCTGCTGGCGCAGCGGTTCGGTTCGCTGCGCGGCAGCGGCGCGCTGGACCACTACGCCGCCCTGCCGGTGCCCGGGTGGGTCGTTGTGCTGGGGACGGCCGCGTCGTACGCGACGTTCACCGTCCCCGGGGCCGTCGTGACCGCCGTCGGGGGCTCGCTGCTGTATGGCCTGCCGCTGGGGCACCTGTGGGTGCTCGTCGCGGTCCTGCCGCTGGCCGGGGCGTCGCTGGCGGGGCTCGGCGCCTCGCTCGGGCTGCTCGCCCCGCGCCCGGAGCTCGCGACCGTTGCGGGTCAGCTTGGGATGTCGGGGATCTTGTTCCTCGGGATCATCCCCCGCGACCGGCTGCCCGGGGTGGTGCAGGTCGTCCGGGCGCTGGTGCCCAGCACCTACGCGACCGACGTGCTGGCGTCCTCGTTCGCGCGCCGCCTGGACTCGGGGCTGGTGCTGCGTGACCTGACGGTCTGCGCCGTCGTCGCGGTGGCCTCGCTGGTCCTTGCCTCCTGGGCCTTCGGCCGGGCCGTCCGCGCGTGAACCGCGCCACGGCCTTCCGGGCCCGGTACGACGCGGTGGTCGCGTCAGCCATCGTGGCTGTCCTGCTGCTGCTCGGGGCACCCGCCGGGCTGCTCTGGTCGGCGGTCTCGCCGCGGCTGACCGTCGTGCTCGCCGCCGGTAAGGAGCCGTCGCCACAGGGCCTGGAGGGCAAGGCCTTCATCGGGGCGGACGGCAGCTTCGTCGTCGTATGTCTGCTCGCCGGCGTGCTGTGCGGCGTCCTCGCCTGGTTCGCGGCCAGGCGCTCAGGCCCCTGGACCGTGGTCGCCCTAGTGGTCGGGGGCCTGCTCGCTGCCAAGGTTGCGGCCGTGGTCGGGGTCCGCCCCGGCAAGTCGGCCGTCATGGCGGTGCTGCACGACCCGAAGGCGACCGGGACGGTCGAGCTGTTCCTTAGGCTCCGGACCCCCTGGTCCGTGGTGGCCTGGCCGGTCGGCGCGCTGATGGCCTTCCTCATCCCCGCCTACCTGCGGCCGGACGAGCTCGACTAGTTCGGGCTGATCGGCCCGCGGGCCAGCTCGGGGGCCGGGGCGGCCGTCAAGACCGACAGGAACGCCGACTCCCGGCGCAGCAGCGACAGCTCCCTGCGAAGCCTGGCCCGGCCATCCGGCTGCTCGAGCAGGTCCTGGCGGTCAGCGAGGTCGAGCAGCATGGTCGCGCCGATGAGGTGGCTCAGGACCAGGGGGTTGTCCGGCAGCTCGGGCACTTCGACCTCCGTGCCACCCGCGTCGGCCAGAGCCTGCAGGTAGCCCAGGTAGGCCGCCCGGACGGGGGCGTCCAGCACCGTCGCGTCGTCCACGTCGCCGAGGGTGTCCGGCAGCCACTCGACCTCGCCGGCGAAGTAGGACCGCTCGGTGCTCAGGGCGGTCAGGCGGAACCGCTCGGCGCCGACGGTGACGAGGTCAAACCGCCCGTCGTCGTAAGCCTCGACCCGGCGCAGCCGCGCGGTGCAGCCCACGTCGTGCAGGGCGGTGATGCCGTCGCTGCCGACCTCGCGGCCCTCGCGGATGGTCACGACCCCGAACTGCTGCTGGTCCTCGGGCAGCTCCAGCAGGTCGCGCACTAGGTCCCGGTAGCGGGGCTCGAACACGTGCAGCGGCAGCACGAGCCCGGGGAACAGGACGGTCCCGAGGGGGAACAGGGGGAGCACAGGGTGAAGATACGGCTCCGGTGCTCGCGTTGCCCCCGAAGGTGCATCATGCTGATCATGGCGCGCAGCGATGATGGCCGACGCTCGCCTGACAGGCAGGCTGCGGAGCACCGTCGATAGGCTTGGGGCCCTTGCTCAGGAAGGCTGTGCCGTGCTGACCCGCATCGACCTGCGAGGGCGTCGCGACGTCGACCCGCTGGACGTCCTGCCCCGTGCCGAGCTTGACGTCGCGGAGGCCGTCGAGCAGATCCGGCCCGTCGTCGAGGCCGTCCGGGACCGGGGCGCCGACGCCGTCCGCGAGGCCACCGAGCGCTTCGATGGCGTGACCCTGACGGACCTGCGCGTCCCGGCAACGGCGCTCGCCGCCGCCCTCGAGCAGCTCGACCCCGCGGTCCGCGCGGCGCTCGAGGAGAGCATCCGCCGGGCTCGCACGGTCTCGACGGCCCAGCTCCGCGACGACGAGGTCGTGCAGGTCGTCGACGGGGCGACCGTCACCGAGCGCTGGGTGCCGGTGCGCCGCGTGGGGCTGTACGTCCCGGGCGGCCGGGTTGCCTACCCGTCATCCGTGGTCATGAACGCCGTCCCCGCGCTGGTCGCGGGCGTGACGTCGCTTGCCGTGGCCAGCCCTCCCAAGCAGGAGTTCGGCGGGCTGCCGAACCCTGCGATCCTCGCCGCCTGCGCCCTGCTCGGGGTCGACGAGGTCTACGCCGTCGGGGGCGCCCAGGCCGTGGCGATGTTTGCCTACGGCGTGCAGGGCTGCCCACCCGTGGATGTCATCACTGGGCCGGGCAACGTGTATGTCGCCGCGGCCAAGCGGCTCGTGCAGGGCCGGTGCGGTATCGACTCGGAGGCGGGGCCGACCGAGATCGCGATCCTCGCCGACTCCTCGGCGGTCGCCGCGTCCGTGGCCGCCGACCTCGTCGCGCAGGCCGAGCACGACCCGATGGCGGCCTGCCTGCTCGTCACCGACAGCGAGGAGCTGCTCGACGCCGTCGACGTCGAGCTCGGCAAGCAGGTGCCCGCCACCAAGCACCGGGAGCGGGTCGAGCAGGCCTTCGCCGGCCAGTCCGCGCACGTGCTTGTCGAGGACCTCGACCACGGCCTTGAGGTCGTGGACGCGTGGGCTGCTGAGCACCTCGAGGTGATCACCGTCGACGCCCCCGAGCGGGCCCGCAGGGTTCGCAACGCCGGCGCCGTGTTCATCGGGCCGTTCACGCCGGTGTCCCTGGGCGACTACCTCGCCGGGTCCAACCACGTGCTGCCGACCGGCGGGACGGCGCGCTTCTCGGCCGGGCTGTCGGCGCAGAGCTTCCTCAAGCGGATGTCGCTGGTGGAGTACTCCCGGCCGGCGCTCGCGACCGTCGCTCCCTACGTCGTTGCCCTGGGTGGCTCGGAGGACCTCATCGCGCACGTCGAGGCCGTGCAGGTCCGGGTCCGCTGATGGGATGCCGCTGATGGCCCTGCCGGTCCGCGACGACCTGGTGGGCAAGGCGCCGTACGGCGCGCCGCAGCTGCCCGAGGCGATCCAGCTCAACGTCAACGAGAACCCCTACCCGCCGTCTGAGGCGCTGGTGGCCGACATCGCCGCGGCCGTCGGGGAGGCCGCCCGACGGCTGCACCGCTATCCCGACCGGGACGCCGTGGCGCTGCGGACCGATCTCGCGGCCTACCTGACCCGGGTGACCGGGGTCCCGCTCGGCGTCGAGCAGGTGTGGGCGGCCAACGGGAGCAACGAGGTGCTGCAGCAGGTTTGCCAGGCCTTCGGCGGCCCCGGGCGCACAGCCATCGGCTTCGAGCCGTCGTACGCGATGCACCCGCTGCTGGCGGCGGCGACCTCGACGCGGTGGGTGGGAGTGCCTCGTGCGCAGGACTTCTCGCTGTCGCTGGACGTCGCGGTGGCGGCTGTCCGGGAGCATCGGCCCGCCATCACGTTCGTCACGAGTCCCAACAACCCGACCGGGACGGTGACCCCCCTCGAGGTCGTGGCCGCGGTGTGCGAGGCCTCGGCGGGGATGGTGCTCGTCGACGAGGCCTATGCCGAGTTCGGTACCTCGACGTCGGCCGTCACGCTGTTGGCCGAGCACCCGAGGCTGCTGGTGTCGCGGACGATGTCGAAGGCCTTCGCCGGTGCGGGGCTGCGGCTGGGCTACCTGGCGGCGTCGGCCGAGGCGGTCGACGCGCTGCAGCTCGTGCGGCTGCCCTACCACCTTTCGGCCCTCACCCAGGCCGCCGCCCGGGCGGCGCTGGCTCGCACCGACGAGCTGCTCGGGACCGTCGAGGCGGTGAAGGGCCAGCGGGACCGGATGGTGGCCGGCATCACGGGCCTCGGGCTATCTGTCGTGCCGACCGAGGCGAACTTCCTTCTGTTCGGGCCGTTCGACTCTCCGGGTCGGGTCTGGCAGCAGCTGCTCGACGCGGGGGTGCTGGTGCGTGACCTGTCGTCGGCGCCGGGGCTGGCGGGGTGGCTGCGCGTCAACGCCGGGACCCCGGATGAGACGGGCGCCTTCCTCACCGCGTTGGCAGCCGTCACCCGCTGACGGGTACGGCGGCGCTTAGGTCCCCTCGTGCAGCTCGCGGTAGGCGCCGGTCCACGAGGCAAGGCGCTGCACCTCGTCACGCACCTGCGCCGTCAGGGTCGCTGGACCGGAGCCCGCGGCTGACCGAAGGACCCGGGTGTCGTTGACGGCTCCGCGGACCTGGCTGCAGGCGTCGTGCACCTCGGCCAGCGGCGGCTGGAGGTCGGCGAGCAGGCGGGTCCGCGCCGGCCGGTCGGGCTCGGCGGCGGCGAGGGCGAGCTCCCGATCCAGCTCCTGCGCCCTGCGGGACAGCCCGGCCGTCAGTCGGGCGAGCTCCTCGAGTGGGCTGCCGCCGGCAAGGCCCGCCGACACGGCCCTGCGGGTCGCCTTCAGGTCACCGGCGAGCTCCCGGCGTACAGCGGCCACCTCGCCGACGGGGTGCAGTCTGCCGGCCGCCGCGGGCACCCGAGGTCGCCACGCGCAAGCGCGACACGTCACGGCGCGGGCAACCCGGCGGGCAAGCCGCACAGCGACCCAGCAGACCATCCCGACGGTCAGCAAGGTGGTGGCGACAACCACCAGGAACAGCGTGAACAAGGCGTGCACGGAGCCTCCAGCCGTCACGGCGATGCTACGTCGGTCAGAGGCCGATCCGCGGGTCGCGGCCGGCTACGAGGTCGAAAACGATCAGCCGGCTGCCCGTTTGTAGGGGTCGGGCGGGAACCAGCCCCGGTCGATGACGGCCTGGCTCCAGGCCTCGCACAGGGCGACGGCGGCGTCGAGGTTGCCGCCGAGCGAGGTGACGACGGGCGCCATAGCGAGGTCTGTCGCCGTCTCGACAGCTTCCCGCAGCTCCCTCCCCGCGATGCTCAGCGCGTTGCCGTCGAGCAGGCCCCGCGCGGCCAGGGCAGCCTGCGCCTGCGCCATGGCCTCAGGGCTCCAGGCCCGCGACCCGGCGTACGCCGTGGCGGCGAAGCCGATCCAAAGCTCGGTGAGCAGGTTGGCCTCCAGGCCGGTCAGGCCGGCCGCGACGCAGGCGGCGAGGTGGCTGTCGCCACGGCACTCCCGCAGCGCGGTGGCGGCGTGCCACAGCGCGGCATGCGGGTCGGTGGGCACGGGCTGGCCCATCACGCCGGCGAACAGGGGCCGCCCGACCACGTCGGTCGCCGACGCGGCGGCGAGCAGCCGGGCGGTGGTCGGCGCCAGCGCTGCGCCGTCGGGCAGGACCGCCCGCAGGGCCGCGGTCGCGCCCTGGTCCCGGGCGGCGCGGACCTGCTCGAGCGAGCAGGCGTCCCGAGCCGCCCCCAGCAGTGCGGCGACCGCGGCGGGCTCGAAGACGCCGAAGGTTGCTGCGACGACCGACGGCTCGGCGACGCCCAGCACTGACGAGCGGGACCAGACGTAGGCGGTGAGGAAGTCCAGTCCGAGCGCTGCGTAGGCGTCGTAGGCAGGCTCGGCCCAGAAGCTGATCGCGGCGA
>JAYTHS010000030.1:0-2022 GCA_043732345.1 Frankiales bacterium
GCGAGCGGCAGCGCGGCGATCGTGAAGCGGCGCGACGTCGAGGCGGGCTCCATGACGCCGTAGTCGACGGAGACCCGCGGGATCTGCTCCCAGGCGGTCACCTCGCCGGCGAGGTGGGCCTCGACCCGGTCGAGGGTGTCTGGGGCGAAGGCCCTGACCGCGTCGAGGAAGACCGCTGCCTGCCAGACGAACATGCCGGAGTTCCACAGGGCGCCCTGCTCGACGAGCTGCTCGGCCCGCCGAGCCGCCGGCTTCTCGGCGAAGCGGGCCACCTCAAGGGCATCGCCCGCGAGGGGCGCTCCGAGTTCGAGGTAGCCGAAGCCCGTCGCCGGGTGGTCCGGGACGACCCCGAAGGTGACCAGCACGTCGTCGCGGGACTCCGCGACGACGAACCCCCGCTCGACCGTGGCGGCGAAGGCCGCGATCGGCTCGATGAGGTGGTCGGACGTGAGCACCGCGACCGTGGCGGACGGGTCCTGCGACGCGATGGTCACCATCGCCAGCACTAGGGCTGGCAGGGTGTCGCGCCCGGACGGCTCAACGACCAGCCGCTCCGCCGACACCAGGCCCGCGGACGAGGCCCCTGCCGACACTGACGTCGCACCTGCCGACGAGGCAGGTCCCGACAGGGCGGCGCGCAACGACTCTCCGACACCCAGCCACACCCGCGATGGGTCGACCACGCAGGCCGCGCGCTCTACGGCGAGATCGAGCAGCGAGCGGCCAGCCAGCAGAGGCACCAGCTGCTTGGGCAGCGAGGCGGTGGAGAACGGCCACAGCCGGGTGCCAGACCCGCCAGCCAGGACCAGCGCGTGCCTCACGAAGCGCCCGAGCCGTGGGCCGGGGTCATCACGGAGAGACGGCCCGCTCGTACGCCGTGAGGTGCGCCGCGGCGCTGGCGGCCCACGTGAACTCCAAGGACCGGGCGTGCCCCGCCTCGGCGAGCTCAGCCCGTCGTACGGGGTCATCCAGCAGAGCGGTCAGCGCGGCGGCGATCGCCTCGGGGTCTGGTTCAGTGTAGGCGACGGCGTCGCCGCCGACCTCGGGCAGCGACAGCCGGGGAGTCGTGAGCACCGGCGCCTGGCAGGCCATCGCCTCCAGCACCGGCAGGCCGAACCCCTCGCCGTGGGACGGGTAGGCCACGACCTGCGCCCCGCCGAGGAAGCCGGGCAGGTCCGGGGGCCGCAGGTAGCCCGGGCGCAGCACCCGCAGGTGGGACGGGACCTCCGCGATCGCCCGGTCGACCTGGTCGTCCCAGCCGGCACCGCCGGCCAGCACGAGCGCGGGCGGTTCGGCCCGCCCCTCGCAGGCCTGGACCCAGCCGCGGACCAGGCCGGGCACGTTCTTGCGGGGCTCGAGCACCGACAGGAACGCGACATACGGCTGGCCGGCCAGGCCGAGCCGGGCCTGGACCCGCTGCTTCTCGTCCGACGTCGGGACGTGGAACGTCGTCTGGTCGACCCCGTGGTGGGCCACGTCGACGGTCGTCGCGTCGGCGTCGAGCACCCGGACCACCTCGTCGCGGGTCGCCTTGGACGGGACCACGACGCGGGTCGCCCGGCGCAGCGCCGTCCGGGTGGCGGAGCGGAAGAACGTCCCACGCACCGAGGAGTGCAGCTCGGGGTCGGTGAAGAACGTCGCGTCGTGGACGGTCACCACGACGGGGCGTCCGGCCCGCAGTGGCATCGTGTAGTACGGCGAGTGCACGACGTCTGCGTCGACCTGCTGCGCGACGAGCGGCAGGCCGGTCTGCTCCCACGCCAGCCGCGCCGGGCGGTGCGCGACTGCGGCCGGGGCGGGGATGACCTGCGCGTCGGGGTCGAGCTGGCCGTAGCGCTCGGCGTCGGCCCGCTGGCAGACGATCGCGAGGTCCGCGCCCGCCTCGGCCAGCGCCCCGACGAGCCCGTCGACGTAACGACCGACCCCGCCCCGGTCGGCGGGGACCGCTGTGGCGTCGAACAGGATGCGTGGTCCAGACCGTCCGGCGGGCAGGGTCCGCTCCTTCGCGAGTGCAGGGCTTGG
>JAYTHS010000031.1:0-2005 GCA_043732345.1 Frankiales bacterium
CGCGCGAGGACCTCGACGAAGTCCGCGGCAAGGGCGTTGCCCGCCCATCGCTTGTGGCCGGTGAGGACCCAGTCGTCGCCGTCGCGCACGGCTCGGGTCTGCACCCCGGCCAGGTCCGAGCCGGCCGTGGGCTCCGACAGCGCGATCGACCCGATCCACTCGCCCTTGGCCGACGCGGTCAGCAGCTGCGACCGGCGCACATCGTCGTGGACCTGCGTGCCGAGCCCCTGCCCGCGGGCCAGGATGCTCGCGACCGACAGCCATGCACCGGCAAGCTCCTCGCTGACCAGGCAGTACTCGAACACCCCCAGCCCCAGACCTCCGTGCTCGGCCGAGACGGTGATGCCAAACCAGCCGTACGACGCCATCTGCTCGACCAGCGAGCGGGGCATCTCGGCCTTCTCCCGGTCGAGCTCGTCCGCGGCCGGACGGACGACGTCGCGTGCATAGGCCCTGGCCTGCTCCTGCAGGGCCAAGCGGTCAGAGGTGGCCCAGGGCGAGGTCAGGGTGTCCATGGCGCCGATCCTGCCCCGGTCGGTCAGGATCCACGCGGCAGCCGGTAGAGGCACTCCTGGGCCACGCTGGCCACGAGCCGCCCGTCGGAGGACCACAGCTCGCCGCGGTAGAGACCGCGGCCCTGCGCGACCGACTGCGCGACGAGGTCCAGCAGGTTCCACTCCCGCACCTGTACCGGCCGGTGCAGCCACAGCGCGTGGCTGATCGTCGCCATCGACCGGCCGACCGAGCTCTCGAGCTGACCGAGCCCGGTGAAGATGTCGCTGATGTAGGCCAGCACCGCGGCCTGCAGCAGGGGCTCGTCGGGGACGTCCGCGGTGCACCGCAGCCAGCCTCGGGCGGGCCACGACCACGGCGGGTGCTCGGGGGTCGGGACGGACACCTCGACGTCGACCATGCGGGGGCCGATCGACGGCTGACCCGGCGGCGCGACGTCCGGCATGACCGGTCCGGTCTCCTCGGTGGGGTCGTCGTCACCCCGGGTGAAGGACGCCGACAGCGACAGGACGACCTCCCCGTGCTGACGCGCGGTGACCCGGCGGGCGGAGTAGCTGCCGCCGTCGCGGTCCCGGGAGACGTGCAGGTCCAGGGGCTCGGCGGTGTCTCCGGGCCGCAGGAACCACGCGGTGAGCGAGTGCGGGAGGCGGTCCGGCGCGACGGTCCGCCCGGCCGCGACGAGGGCCTGCGCCATGACCTGCCCGCCGTACAGCGGCCACTGCTCCACGAAGGTGCGGGCGGCTCGGAAGTGGTCATCCTCCAGGCGCTCCAGGTCGAGCAGCTCCAGCAGGGCAACACCCTCCGGCGGGAGGTGGTCGGAGGCGGTGGGGTAGGCGGTCACCGGAGCGAGGCTAACCACCTGCGGCCAGCGTGAGTCCGTGGATCACCAGCCCGGCCAGGGCCCCGACGGCCGTGCCGTTGATGCGGATGAACTGCAGGTCCCGCCCGACCGCCAGCTCGATCCGCTCGGAGGCGGCGGTGGCGTCCCACCGGGCGACCTGCCCGCGGATGAGCTCGGTGAGCTCCCCGCCGTACCTCTCGACGGTGTGCCCGACGACCCCGGACAGGGCCCGCTCGACCCGGGTCCGGAAGGCTTCATCGGTGACCAGCCGGTCCCCGACCTGGGCGAGCAGCCGGCTGATCCGCTGCAGCGGCCCCGCCTCACCCAGGCTCTGTCGCAGCGAGACGAGGGCGTCGGTGACGACGTCGTGGAGCACGGCTTGCGCGGCCGGGTCCTCGAGCAGCCGCTGGGCCAGCGCCATCAGCTTGGCCGAGGTCACGGAGTCCTCGCGCAGCTCGCGGGCGAAGGACCGCAGCAGCCCGTCGAGCCACAGCCGCAGCGGGTGCTGCTGGTCCTTCGCGACGGCGTCCAGGGTCTCGGCGACCCCGTCGAGCAGGTTGCGGACCCGCTTGTCGGTGACCAGCAGCCAGGCAACCCAGTGCCGGTCCTCCAGGAACGCCTTCACCTGAGGGACGAGCGCCTCGCGGTGCT
>JAYTHS010000032.1:0-2004 GCA_043732345.1 Frankiales bacterium
AACAGGGCGCTGGCCTTCACCCCCGACGTCGGCACCTGCTCACCGCGCAGCAGCCCACCGACGAGCAGACCCGCTGCGCCACCGAGCATCTCGACCACCGTCGCGGCCAGTGGATCCGACGGCAGCGAGACCCGGGTCGCAGTGAACGAGCCCAGCGACCACAGCAAGCTCGAGCAGACGACGATCAGCGCGGCGCCGAGGGGGACACCGTCCGGCCGACCACCCGGCAGCAGCAGGACGGCGAGCCCGACGAACCCGATCGCAACCCCCAGGACGGTGCGGGCCGACGGTCGGTCGCTGGCGAGCGCCCGCAGCACCACGACGTACAGCGGGACCCCGGCGACGAGCAGCGCCGCGAGGCCGGAGGGCAGGTGCCGTGACTCGGCGAGGGTCACGCCTCCGTTCCCACCGGTGAGTAGCAGGACCCCGATCCCCGCGGCCGTGAGCCACTGGCGCGGGGTGGCGCGGAAGGCTGCCCTGCCCCGTCGTACGGCGAGGTAAGCGGCCAGGAGCAGAGTGGCGAGCAGGTAGCGGACCCCGGCGGACAGCAGCGGCGGCAGGCCCCCGTCGACGAGGTAGCGGATGCCCAGGTAGGTCGATCCCCAAAACACGTACACCAGGCCCAGAGCGGTCCAGATCCGCCATGCCGCCGGCTGCATGGGACCCATGCAACACCACGTTTGCTTGCTGCCGATGAGTGACGTGCGTGACCATGGCTTCATGGAGCGCCTCGCAGAGTTCGTCCTGCACCACCGCAAGCGCGTCATGGCCTTCTGGGCCCTGATGCTCGTCCTCGGGGCGGTCGCCGCCGGCCAGACCACCAAGCGGCTGACCACCGACTTCTCGCTGCCCGGCCAGCCGGGCTTCACGATCGACCAGCAGGTCCAGAAGCTTTACGGCAACGGCGGCTTCAGCACGCCGCTTTTGGTGGTCGTCACCTCGCCCGGTGACGTGGTGGCGCAGGCCCCGGCTGCCCATGCAGCCCTGACCACGGCGCTGTCGGCAGCACTAACCGTCCCGGTGCCCGTCAGCCCGCAGACCGGCCGCCCGGTGTACGGCGGGCCAGGTGGGCTCAAGGTGCGGGTGGCCGACTACACCACCGACAACGACCCGAGCTTCCTCACCCGCGACCGGCACACGACCTTCGCGCTCGTGCAGGCGCCCGTCGTCAAGGGCTTCGGCGGTGGCTTCAACGCGGTGCTCGCGCCGGAGCTGGGCAAAGCCTTCGCCGGCACCGGGCTCACGGCCCAGCTGACCGGCTACAACCTGCTGGGCGTCGACAGCGGCTCCACCGGCCCGAGCCTGTTGTCGGAGGTCCTGCTGGGTGGCCTTGGTGCCCTGGCGGTGCTGTCCTTCGTCTTCGCGTCGTTCCTGGCCCTCGTCCCGCTCCTGGTGGCGGCGGTGTCCATCACCTCGACCTTCATCGCACTGCTGGCGCTGACCTACATCGCCGACGTGAGCTTCATCGTGCAGTTCCTCGTCGCGCTGATCGGCCTGGGCGTCGGCATCGACTACTCGCTGCTGCTGGTGACCCGGTGGCGAGAGGAGCGCGCCCACGGCCGCACCAATGAGGAGGCTGTCGTGGAGGCCATGCGCACCGCCGGGCACGCGGTCATCTCCAGCGGCGTCACGGTCGGCATCTCGCTACTCGCGCTGGTCGTACTGCCGGTCCCGTTCCTGCGCTCGGTCGGCTACGGCGGGATGCTCATCCCAGTGATCAGCACGGTGGTCGTCATGACGCTGGTCCCGGCCCTGCTGGGCGGTATCGGGCCTCGGGTGGACTGGCCGCGGATCCGCAAGGAAGGCAGCGCCTCCCGCGGCTGGACGGCCTGGACCCGCCTCGTGGTGCGCCGCCGCTGGATCGCCGCCGCGGTCTCGCTCGGCCTGCTCGTCGCGCTCGCGATCCCGCTGGCGAGCATCCAGATCGGCACCGCCCGCACCGCCGCCCTGGCCAGCTCCGGTGCGGCGTACGACGCCCTGCAGGTGCTGGAGAAGGGCGGCATC
>JAYTHS010000033.1:0-19520 GCA_043732345.1 Frankiales bacterium
GGTGACCAGGCCCTCAGCCTTGGGTCCGGTGAAGCCCATGGCGAGCAGGACCAGCTGGGCGGGGAGCACTCGGGTGGTCCCCTCGACGGGGGCGAAGCCACTGTCGACCCTTTCGACCTCGGTGATCTCGACGCCGTCGACGGCGCCGTCCAACCCCACGAAGCGGGTCGTGCTGACGGAGAAGACCCGCTGGCCACCCTCCTCGTGGGCACTGCTGGTGCGGTAGACCAGCGGCCAGGTCGGCCACGGCGTCGAGCCGTCCCGCTGCCTGGGGGGTTCCGGCATGATCTCCAGCTGCGTGACGGACAGCGCGCCCTGGCGGTGCGCGGTTCCGAGGCAGTCCGCCCCGGTGTCACCGCCGCCGATGATGACGACGTGCTTGCCCTCGGCCGTGATGGGCGGGCGCTGCAGGTCGCCCTCCTGCACCCGGTTGGCCGGCACGAGCAGCTCCATCGCCAGGTGGACGCCGGACAGCTCGCGCCCCGGCACGGGCAGGTCGCGCCCCACGGTCGAGCCGCCGGCGAGGACCACCGCGTCGTACGACGCCCGCAGCTGCTCGACCGTCACGTCGACACCGACATCGACCCCGGTGAGAAAGGTGGTGCCCTCGGCCCGCATCTGGTCCAGCCGGCGCTCGAGCACCCGCTTTTCCATCTTGAACTCCGGGATGCCGTAGCGCAGCAGCCCCCCGACCCGGTCGGCCCGCTCCAGGACCGTGACGGCGTGGCCGGCCCGGGTGAGCTGCTGCGCGGCGGCCAGGCCAGCGGGGCCGGAGCCCACGACGGCAACGCTGCGCCCGGTCGTGGAGGACGGTGGCTGCGGGGCGATCCAGCCCTGCGCCCAGGCCCGGTCGACGATCTCGACCTCGACCTGCTTGATGGTGACGGGGTCACCCGCTCCGGTGGGCCCACCGATGCCCAGCACGCAGGCGGCCTCGCACGGTGCGGGGCACAGGCGCCCGGTGAACTCGGGGAAGTTGTTGGTCGCGTGCAGCCGCTCCATCGCCTCCTGCCAGTCATCGCGGTAGACGAGGTCGTTCCACTCCGGGATGAGGTTGCCCAGCGGGCAGCCGTTGTGGCAGAACGGGATGCCGCAGTCCATGCAGCGGGCGGCCTGCTCCTGGGCGGCTTCCTTGGGGAAGGCCTCGTAGACCTCCTTCCAGTCCCGGATGCGGACATCCACCGGGCGGCGGGTCGGCACCCTGCGGTCGAGCTTGAGGAAGCCCTGGGGATCAGGCATGTTTAGCTCCCTGAGGTGACGAGGTCGGGTGCGGAGTTGGTGGTGGGAGCAGCGGCGAGCTCGAGCAGGACCCGCTTGTAGTCGCGGGGCATCACCTTGGTGAACCGGTCCAGCTGGTCCAGCAGCGAGCTCGCGAGCGGCGAGCCGGTCTCAACTGCGTGGTCGGTGAGCATCTGGCGCAGCGTCTCGCGGTCGCCGTCGTCGAGCGGGTCCAGGTCGACCATCTCGGTGTTGACGTGGCGCGGGTCGAGGTCCACGACGTACGCCGTGCCGCCGCTCATGCCGGCGGCGACGTTGCGGCCGGTCGGTCCGAGGATCGCGACCCGGCCCCCGGTCATGTACTCGCAGGCGTGGTCGCCGACGCCCTCGACCACGGCGGTCGCCCCGGAGTTGCGGACGCAGAACCGCTCGCCCGCCCGGCCCCGGACGAACAGCGAGCCACTCGTCGCGCCGTACAGCAGCGTGTTGCCCGCGATGACGTTGTCCTGCGCGATGAAGGTGGCCGCGTCGTCGGGGCGGACCACGATGCGACCGCCGGACAGGCCCTTGCCGACGTAGTCGTTGGCGTCGCCGTGCAGGCGCAGCGTGATCCCACGCGGCAGGAACGCGCCGAAGGACTGGCCCGCCGAGCCGGTGAAGGTGATGTCGATGGTGCCGTCGGGCAGGCCCTGACCGCCGTGGCGGCGGGTCAGCTCGGAGCCGAGCATCGTCCCGACGGTGCGGTTGACGTTGCGGACCGGCAGCGCCAGGACGACCTTCGTGCCCTCGGATAGGGCTCCCTCGCACAGCTGCAGCAGCGTCTGGTCCAGCGCCTTGTCCAGCCCGTGGTCCTGGTCGACCCTCCTGGTCAGCGCGGTCCCCGCGGGCAGGTCCGGGACGTGCAGCACCGGTGCCAGGTCCAGCCCGGAGGCCTTCCAGTGCTCGAGGGCCCGACGGGTATCAAGGACCTCGGCGTGCCCGACGGCCTCCTGGATGCTGCGGAAGCCCAGCCGGGCCAGGTGCTCGCGGACCTCCTGCGCGATGTACTCGAAGAAGGTGACGACGAACTCCGGCGTCCCGCTGTACTTCGCCCGCAGCTCGGGGCGCTGCGTCGCGATGCCGACGGGGCAGGTGTCGAGGTGGCAGACGCGCATCATGATGCAGCCGCTGACGACCAGCGGGGCCGTGGAGAAGCCGAACTCCTCGGCTCCGAGCAGCGCGGCGATCATGACGTCCCGGCCGGTCTTGAGCTGGCCGTCCACCTGGACCGTGATGCGGTCGCGCAGCCGGTTGAGCAGCAAGGTCTGCTGCACCTCGGCCAGGCCCAGCTCCCAGGGCGCCCCGGCGTGCTTGAGGCTGGTCAGCGGCGACGCGCCGGTGCCCCCGTCGTGGCCGGACACCAGCACGACGTCGGCGTGCGCCTTGGAGACGCCGGCGGCGACCGTGCCGATGCCGACCTCCGCGACGAGCTTGACGTGGATGCGTGCCGCCGCGTTGGCGTTCTTGAGGTCGTGGATCAGCTGGGCGAGGTCCTCGATGGAGTAGATGTCGTGGTGTGGCGGCGGGCTGATCAGCCCCACGCCCGGCGTCGAGTGACGGGTCTTGGCGATGTGCGCGTTGACCTTCGCCCCGGGCAGCTGACCGCCCTCGCCGGGCTTGGCGCCCTGGGCCATCTTGATCTGGATGTCGGTGGCGTTCACGAGGTACTCGCTGGTCACACCGAACCGGCCGCTGGCGACCTGCTTGATCGCGCTGCGGCGGGTGAGGTCGTAGAGCCGGTCGACGTCCTCACCGCCCTCGCCGGTGTTGGAGCGCCCACCGAGGCGGTTCATGGCCACCGCCATCGTCTCGTGGGCCTCGGGCGAGATCGAGCCCAGCGACATCGCGCCGGTGTTGAAGCGCGAGACGATCGCGCTGACCGGCTCCACCTCGTCGATCGGCACGGCAGGCCGCAGCCCCTCCCGCAGCGTGAACAGCCCGCGCAGGGTCCCGGACCTGGACGACAGCTCGTCCACCTTGGCGGTGTAGGTCTGGAACACGTCGTACTGCTGGGTCCGGGTGCTGTGCTGCAGGGTGAAGACGGTCTCGGGGTTGAACAGGTGCACCTCGCCCTCGCGCCGCCACTGGTACTCCCCGCCGACGTCCAGGGTCCGGTGCGCCCGGTCACTGGGGTTGGCCGGGTAGGCCGTGCGGTGCCGCGCGGAGGTCTCCTCGGCGATGACGTCCAGCCCGATCCCGCCGAGCCGGGAGGTGGTGCCGGTGAAGTACTCCTGCACGAGTTCCTGCGACAGGCCGAGCGCCTCGAAAACCTGGGCCCCCGTGTAGGACGCGAT
Organism: Frankiales bacterium; assembly: GCA_043732345.1. Taxonomy (GTDB): domain Bacteria; phylum Actinomycetota; class Actinomycetes; order Mycobacteriales; family SCTD01; genus RYN-111. The sequence continues at coordinate 3,552 of JAYTHS010000033.1, forward strand.
GGTGCTGATGCCCATCTTCGACATGACCTTAAGGACGCCCTTGCCGAGGGCCTTGATCAGCTGCCGCTGGGCCGTCGCGTAGTCGACGCCCGGCAGCGAGCCGTCCCGCACGAGGTCCTCGACGGTCTCCATGGCCAGGTAGGGGTTGACGCCCGCGGCGCCGTAGCCCACGAGCAGCGCGACGTGGTGCACCTCACGGACGTCGCCGGACTCGACCAGCAGACCGACCCGGGTCCGGGTCTTGTCACGGATCAGGTGGTGGTGCACGGCCGAGGTGAGCAGCAGCGACGGGATCGGTGCCATGTGCTCGGTCGAGTGCCGGTCGGACAGCACCAGGATGCGGGCGCCGTTGGCGATCGCGGTGGAGGCCTCGCGACGGACGCGGTCCAGCGCGTCCCGCAGCGCCTCCCCACCACCGTTGACGGGGTAGAGCCCGCTGATCGTGACGGCTGCGAACCCGGGCTGGTCACCGTCGTCGTTGACGTGCACGATCTTGGCGAGCTCGTCGTTGTCGATGACCGGGAAGGGCAGCACGATCTGTCGGCACGAGGCCGGGCCGGGGTCGAGCAGGTTGCGCTCCGGGCCGATGGACCCGGACAGCGACGTGACGAGCTCCTCGCGGATCGCGTCCAGCGGCGGGTTGGTCACTTGGGCGAAGAGCTGGCTGAAGTAGTCAAAGAGCAGGCGCGGCTTTTCCGACAGCACGGCCACCGGGGTGTCGGTGCCCATCGACCCGATCGGCTCCAGGCCGCTGCGAGCCATCGGCTGCAGCAGCAGCCGCAGCTCCTCCTCGGTGTAGCCGAAGGTCTGCTGACGGCGCAGCACCGACTCGTGCGCGTAGACCACGTGCTCGCGCTCGGGCAGGTCGGGCAGCTGGACGAGCCCGGCGTGCAGCCAGTCGCCGTACGGCTGCTCGGCCGCGAGGCTGTCCTTGATCTCCTCGTCGTCGACAATGCGTCCTGCGACGGTGTCGACGAGGAACATCTTGCCGGGCTGCAGCCGGCCCTTGCGGACGATCTGGTCGGCTGGGATGTCCAGCACCCCGACCTCGGAGGCGAGCACGACCCGGCCGTCGACCGTCTCCCACCAGCGCGACGGGCGCAGGCCGTTGCGGTCCAGGACCGCGCCGATGAGCGACCCGTCGGTGAAGGTGACGCAGGCCGGGCCGTCCCACGGCTCCATGAGCGAGGCGTGGAAGGCGTAGAAGGCGCGCCGCGCGGGGTCCATGTCGAGGGCGTTCTCCCACGCCTCGGGAACCATCATCAGCACCGCGTGGGGCAGCGACCGGCCGGCCATGTGCAGCAGCTCGAGCACCTCGTCGAAGCTAGCGCTGTCGGAGGCGCCGGGGGTACAGACCGGGAACAGCCGGCTCAGGTCCTGGGGCAGGTCCTGCCCGCCGGCCAGCAGCGCCTCGCGGGCGTGCATCCAGTTCCGGTTGCCCTTGACGGTGTTGATCTCGCCGTTGTGCGCGATATAGCGGTAGGGATGGGCCAGCGGCCAGCTCGGGAACGTGTTCGTGGAGAAGCGGCTGTGCACCAGGGCCAGCGCGCTGGAGAAGCGCTCGTCGGACAGGTCGGGAAAGAACGGCTGCAGCTGGCCGGTCGTCAGCATCCCCTTGTAGACGACGGTGCGGGCCGACAGCGACGGAAAGTAGGTCCCGGTCTCATGCTCCGCCCGCTTGCGCAGGACGTAGGCCCGGCGCTCCAGCGCGTAGGACGACAGCTCGGGCGCAGCCAGGAAGACCTGGCGCATCACCGGCATGACCTCCGACGCCGTCCGGCCCAGACCGGCGCCCACGGGGTCGACGGGCAGGTCGCGCCAGGTGAGGACCTGCAGGCCCTCCTCGCGTGCGATCCGCTCGATGACGAGCTGGGCGTCGACTGCTGCCCGGGCCCCGGTCGGCAGGAAGGCCGTGCCCACGGCGTACGACCCGGCCGGGGGCAGGTCCGGCAGCAGCGCCCGGTAGAGCGCGTCCGGGACCTGCGTCAGGATGCCCGCGCCGTCACCGCTGTCGGGCTCGCTGCCGGAGGCGCCCCGGTGCTCGAGGTTGCGCAGCGCGGTCAGGCCCTGCTCGACGAGATCGTGGCTCGCCCGGCCGGCGATGTCCACGACGAAGGCGACCCCGCAGGCGTCGTGCTCCTGCGACGGGTCGTACAGGCCCTGTCCAGCAGGCACGGCAGAGGGCGCGGAGAAGGGGATGGACATTGAGCTGACCTTCCGTCGGGGTGGTCGACTGGTGTTCCTCGCAAGAACGGGGCGAGGAGCTGCCACCCGGGACGTCACTGGCCCTGCTGCAGATGTCCATCAGGTTACATGAGACAGGGGCTACGGTCCTGCCAGGCTTGTCCTTGGATGACCCGTTCGGGCCATGGTGCGGTGGGCGGTGCGGCCGCACCCTGGGAGGGTGCTCTCCCGTCGCGCCACCTCCGAGCTCAAGGCGTGGCTGCCCTCAGGGCGCTCGCTGGGCGAGTTCGAGACCGAGCAGCGGCACCGCATCGTGTGCGTCGTGCTCGCGGCCCACGTCCCGGTCCTGCTGGGGATCTCGCTCGCGACGCACCGCGGGGCCGTGCACGCGGCGCTGGCCCTGCTCGTGCCGATCCTCGGCCTGACCCTGGCCGTGGGGCCGTGGTCCCGGCGACGGCGGGCTCTCGCGGCCAGCGCCGGGCTGCTCGCCTGCTCGACCCTGCTGGTCGACCTCGGTCACGGGCAGACGGCCCTGCACTTCCACGTCTTCGTCGTCGTCGGCCTGGTCGCGCTCTACCAGGACTGGGCGGTGCTGGCCCTGGCCGTGGCGTCCGTCGCCGGTGGGCACCAGCTGCTCGAGCTGCTCACCGCTGGCGACCCCCACGGGCAGACCGAGACCACGACCAGCGCCCTTGTCCGCACCGGCTTCGTGCTGGCCGAGGCGGCCGTGCTGGCGGTCTTCTGGCGGGCCGGGGAGCGGGCCCGCCACGATGAGGCCCTGCTGCAGGCCGCCCTGTGGGAGGGACAGGCCAGCGTGCGGGCCCGCCTGGAGGAGACCGAGCGGATCCGCACCGACCTGATCGGCACGGTCAGCCACGAGTTCCGGACGCCCCTGACGGCGATCCGCGGGACGGCGCTGACGCTGCTCAAGCGCGGGGAGCGCCTCGACGAGGCCGCCCGCCACACGCTGCTCAAGGGGCTGCTGGACCAGCAGGAGCGCCTCTCACGGCTGCTGGAGAACATGCTCACCGCGGCCCGGGCGACCTCCGCGGACGCCTCGGCCCTCGCGGAGGTCGACGCCGTGGCCGCCGAGGTCGCGATGCTCGCCCGGGCGACCCGGCCCGGGTGCCCGGACGTGTCGGTCGTCGTGGAGCCAGGCCTGCTGGCACGCATCGACCGGCACGCCCTGCACCAGGTGCTCGCCAACCTCGTCGACAACGCCCAGCAGCACGGCTCGGCCGGGGCCATCCCGCTCGTCGCCGGCGGCACCGATGGAACAACCGTGTGGGTCGCCGTCAGCAACGAGGGCGGCCCGCTGGACGTGGGAGCAGCCCGTTTGCTGTTCGACCCATTCACGCAGGGCGACACCAGCGCGACCCGTACCAGCGAGGGTCTCGGGATGGGGCTGTACGTCGTGCGCCGGCTCGTCGAGGTGTACGGCGGCACCGTGGCCGTGCGGGCCGAGGGCGGCTGGGTCACCGTCGAAATCCGGCTGGCCAACGCCGGGCGACCGCCCGGCCCGGGTCAGACCCCGGCGCCGACCGCCTTGCCAACGGCGTACGTCAGCCCCGCGGCGGCCCCGCCCAGCAAAATCTGACGCGCCCCGGCGTACCACCAGCTACGGTTGGTGAAGCGGCTGACCAGCGCGCCGGCGGCGAACAGCGCCAGTCCACCGAGGACGACCGGGAGCAGCAGCGCGGTGCCGCCGAGCAGGTAGGGCAGCAGCGGAACGACGGCCCCCAGCGCGAACGCCACGAACGAGCTGAGGGCCGCGACCCACGGGCTCGCCAGGTCGTCGGGGTCGATCCCCAGCTCCTCGCGGACGTGCACCCGCCACGCCTGCTCGGGGTCGGCGGACAGCTGCTTGGCGACGGCGGCGGCGATTTCGGCGTCCACGCCACGACTGCGGTAGATCGCGGCGAGCTCGGCCTGCTCGGCCTCGGGCACCCGAGCGATCTCCGCCTTCTCGATCTCGATCTCGGCGCGCACCATCTCGGACTGCGAGGCGACCGAGGTGTACTCCCCGGTGGCCATCGAGAACGCCCCGGCAGCCAGCCCCGCGAGGCCGGTCAGCAGCACAGCGTGCGCCGCGACCCCTCCGCCGGCGACCCCGGCGATCAGGGCGGTGTTGCTCACCAGGCCGTCGGTGATGCCGAACACGGCCGGCCGCAGCCAGCCGCCGGTGACGTCAGGGTGGTCCCGGTGGTGCTCACCCTTGGAGGTGAAGGCCCGCTCGCCCGTCTCGGTCGTCATGCTCTGAGGGTACGTCGACCGGGTCGGGCTGCGCCTGTTGCGGACTGGGCCGTCGGCGTGCCAGGAAGGTCACCGCACCGAGGAACACGACGGCCGCTACGTAGTCGTTGAGCCGCAGCCCGAAGAAGCGGTGGGCGTCGTCGATCCGCAGCGCCTCGATCCATGCCCGACCCACCGTGTAGGCCGCCACGTAGAGCGCGAAGGCGCGGCCGCGGCCGAGCTGCCAGCGCCGCTCGGCGGCCAGGACCAGCCCGGCGACGCCGAGGTCCCACAGCGACTCGTAGAGGAAGGTGGGGTGGAAGGTGGCGAAGCGCTCGTAGCCGGCCGGCCGGTTCTGCGGATCGATCCGCAGCCCCCACGGCAGGGTCGTCGGGCGGCCGAACAGCTCCTGGTTGAACCAGTTGCCGAATCTTCCGACGGCCTGTGCCGCAGCCACTCCCGGGGCGATCGCGTCACCGAAGGCCAGCGTCGACAGGCCACGCCGCCGTAGGACGAAGGCTGCGCCTGCTGCACCACCTGCGACCCCGCCCCAGATGCCCAGCCCGCCATGCCAGACGTAGAGCGCGTCGATGGGGTGCTTCAGGTAGAGGTCAGGGCTGGTGACCACGTGGTAGATCCGCGCGCCGAGCAGACCGGTCGGCACGCACACGCTGGCAACGTCGGCGACCAGCCCCTTCTCGCCGCCGCGCGCTCGCCAACGGCGGTCCCCGACGTAGACCGCGAGCAGCACGCCGAGCAGGATGCATCCCGCGTAGGCGCGCAGCGGGAACGGTCCGAGGTGCAGGACCCCCGTCGACGGGCTGGGGATCGAGGCGAGCACCCGCTCAGCGTAGGCGGACGCCCGCGGCCAGCTCCTGCGCCAGGGCGCGCACGGCGTCGGGGCCGTCGTCCAGCGCACGTACGAAGGCCGAGCCGACGATGACCCCGTCGGCGAACGCCGCGACCTGCGCGGCCTGCTCGCCGTTGCTGACGCCAAGCCCCACGCACACCGGCAGGTCGGTCTGGGCCCGGGTGCGGGCGACGAGCTCCTGCGCGCGGTTGCCGACCGTCGCGCGGGTCCCGGTGACGCCCATGGTGCTGGCGGCGTAGACGAAGCCGCGGTTGGTTCGCCCGACGGCGGCGATCCGCGCATCGGTGCTGCTCGGGGCGACCAGGAAGACGGGGTCCAGGTCGGTCTCCAGGGCGGCGTCGAGCCAGGGCTGCGCCTCCTCGGGGATCAGGTCGGGCGTGATCGCGCCCGAACCGCCGGCGGCCGCGAGGTCTTTCGCGAAGCGCGCCGGGCCGTACTTCTCGACCGGGTTCCAGTAGCCCATGACCACGACCGGCGCGACCGCGCTGACCGTCCGGACGGCGTCGAAGACGTGGGCGACCCGGCTGCCGCCGCGCAGCGCCTTGTCGACGGCGACCTGGATGACCGGGCCGTCCATGCCGGGGTCGGTGTAGGGGACGCCGACCTCGATGGCGTCGACCCCGCCCTCGACCATCGCGAGCATCCCCTCGACGGACCCGGCGTAGGACGGGTAGCCGACCGGGAGGTAACCGATCAGGGCGGCACGGCCCTCGGACCGGCACGTCGCGAACATCGCGTCCAGCCGGCTCACGCGACGGCCCGGACGGTCACGGCTGGACGCCCTCGGCGGCCTTGACGAGCTGCGACTGCGCCAGCTCCTCGGCCGTCACCAGACCGAGGTAGCGGGCGGCGGTGTCGACGTCCTTGTCACCTCGGCCGGAGGTGTTGATGATGATGACGAGGTCCTCGGCGCGGCGTCCGGCAGCGACCTGTGCCCGCCCCCAGTCACACGCGCCCGCGAAGGCGTGGGCGGTCTCGATGGCGCACAGGATCCCCTCGTTCTTGGCGAGGAAGGACAGGCACTGCATCGCCCAGGCGTCCGTGATCCCGCTGTAGGTCGCCCGGCCGGCGTCGCGCAGCCACGAGTGCTCGGGCCCGACGCCGGGGTAGTCCAGGCCCGCACTGATGCTGGTGGTGTCCATGGTCTGGCCGTCGTCGTCCTGCATGAGGTAGCTGCGGGCACCGTGCAGGACCCCGGGGGTCCCGGCCGTGAGCGGCGCAGCGTGCCGCCCGGTCTCGATGCCGTCACCACCGGCCTCGCAGCCCACGAGCGCGACCGAGGCGTCGGGGATGAACGCGTGGAAGGCACCCATGGCGTTGCTGCCGCCACCGACGCAGGCCACGACGGCGTCGGGCAGGCGGCCCACGAGGTCCAGGCACTGCTGGCGGGCCTCGACCCCGATCACGCGCTGGAAGTCCCTGACAAGCATGGGGAACGGGTGCGGGCCGACGACCGACCCGATGGCGTAGTGGGTCGTCTCGACGTTGGCGACCCAGTCGCGGAAGGCCTCGTTGGTGGCGTCCTTGAGGGTCTTGGTCCCGGTCGTGACGGGGACGACGGTCGCGCCGAGCAGACGCATGCGGGCGACGTTGAGCGCCTGCCGGCGGGTGTCCTGCTCGCCCATGTAGACCGTGCACTCCAGGCCGAACAGCGCGGCGGCGGTGGCGGTCGCGACCCCGTGCTGACCGGCACCGGTCTCGGCGATGATCCGCTTCTTGCCCATCTTGACCGTCAGCAGCGCCTGCCCGAGCACGTTGTTGATCTTGTGGCTGCCGGTGTGGGCGAGGTCCTCCCGCTTGAGCAGGATGCGGACTCCCCCGGCGTGCTCAGACAGCCGCCGGGCATCGGTCAGCGGGGTGGGCCGACCGCCGTACGTCGTGAGCAGCCGGTCGAGCTCGGCGAGGAACTCCGGGTCCTGCTGGGTGGCGGCGTGCACCTCGGCGAGCTGGTCCAGTGCCGCGATGAGGGCTTCGGGGACAAAGCGCCCGCCGTACGGGCCGAAGTGGCCGGCGGCGTCAGGCAGCGTCCGGGGGACGGCAGAGAGGTCGGTCACGGGTGTCCTGCTCCGGAGTTGCTGGTGCCCGGGCTGGTGGGGCCGGGGTTGCTGGGGTGGGCGCCGGCGGCGACGAGGTCGGCGACGGCCTGGCGGGGGTGGCCGCCGGTCACGACACCCTCACCGACGAGGACGGCGTCGGCGCCGACCGCGGCGTAGGCGAGCAGGTCGTGCGGGCCACGCACCCCGGACTCGGCGATCTTCACGACACCGTCCGGGATGGTCGGGGCGAGGCGGGCGAAGACACTGCGGTCGACCTCGAGGGTGCGCAGGTTGCGGGCGTTGACCCCGACGACGCGCGCCCCCGCGGACAGGGCCCGGGCGAGCTCGAGTTCGTCGTGGACCTCGACGAGCGGGGTCATGCCCAGCGACTCGGTGCGCTCCAGCAGGCTCACCAGGGCCTCCTGCTCGAGGGCAGCGACGATCAGCAGCGCGAGGTCGGCTCCGTGTGCCCGGGCCTCCCACAGCTGGTAGCTGGTGACGATGAAGTCCTTGCGCAGGACCGGGACGTCGACCCTGGCCCGCACCGCGTCGAGGTCGGCCAGGCTCCCGCCGAACCGACGCTGCTCGGTGAGGACGCTGACAATGCTGGCCCCCCCGGCCTCGTAGTCGGCGGCCAGGGCGGCGGGGTCGGAGATGGCGGCCAGGGCGCCCTTGGAGGGGCTGCTGCGCTTGACCTCGGCGATGACCGCTACCCCGCGCGTCAGCAGCGCTGCCACCCCGTCCCGGGGCGGCGGCTGCTGTTGCGCCCGCTCCTTGAGCTCGTCCAGGCAGGTCAGGGCCTGCCGCGCGGCGAGATCGACCCGCACCCCGACGATGATGTCGTCGAGCACGCTCACCCTGGCCCCCGCCCTTCGTCGCACCCGCGTCGGGCGCCCCCGTCACGGTAGTGCGGGTGGTGCGCCGGGCGCCCCCCGGGGGTCGGCCTGCGGGCGCGGCCGGACCCAGGGGTCCGGCCGGGAGACCGGACACTCAAGCGGTGGGGTCGCGCCCGTCGTCCAGGGCGTCCCAGACAGCCTTGTCGCCGACCGGCTCGACGACCTCGACCCGGGCGGCGGGCACCTGGTACGTCGCAGACAGGCTGGCCCACCGACGACCGCGCACAGCCACCAGCAACCCGGATAAGGCGACGAGCGACCCGGCCAGCAGGGCGAGGACCGGCCAGCGGCGGTGCACCTGCAGGTTGGTCAGCATCCGGAGGCCGGTGAGCTGCTCGTGCTCCGACTGGGCCTGCACGGCCCGCTGCGCGAGGTTGTCCCCCAGCACCCGGGCGACCACGAGAACCGCCCCGAGCCCGGCGAGCAGCAGCAGCGCGCCGACGAGGACGCGACCCAGCCGACGGGTGGCGGCGAGGGCGACCACCCCCGCGAGCGCCACCAGCCCCAGGGCCCGGACGCCGGGGGCGACCAGGCTGCCGTGCACCTGGGTGCGCACGGCGCTGGTCGTCAGCTGCTGGCTGTCGGCGAACGACACCCACACCCGGGACGTCGCGATCAGCAGCAGCCCGGCCCCGACCAGGCACAGCAGGACGGCCAGCCGCAGCTCACGGCGCGGGCTGACCCGTGGATCATGCGGGGGCTCGGCCTGCGGGGGCGGGGTGTGCGGGGGCGGGGTGTGCGGGGGCTGGGCGTGCGGGGGCTGGGCGTCGGACACGGTCAGGTCCCGCGCAGGGTCCCGGCCACCGCGATGGCCCGCAGGACGGCGGCTGCCTTGTTCTCGCACTCGGCCTGCTCGGTCGCCGGGTCGCTGTCGGCGACCAGCCCCGCCCCGGCCTGGACGTAGGCCCGGCCCTGGTGCAGCACGGCCGTGCGGATGGCGATGGCCATGTCCATGTCGCCGGCGGCGTCGAGGTAGCCGACGGTCCCGGCGTACAGGTTGCGGCGGGTCGGCTCGAGAGCCTCGATGATCTCCATCGCCCGCAGCTTGGGGGCGCCGGAGACGGTGCCGGCGGGAAAGGTGGCGTCGAAGACGTCCAGGGCGTCGCGTCCCGGCGCCAGCTCGCCGAAGACGGTCGAGACCAGGTGCATGACGTGGCTGTAGCGCTCGACCCGCATGAAGTCGACGACGTCGACGGTGCCGGGGGTGCAGACCCGGCCGATGTCGTTGCGCGCCAGGTCGACGAGCATGACGTGCTCGGCCCGCTCCTTGGGGTCGGCCCGCAGCTCGGCGGCGAGCTGGGCGTCGACCTCAGGGGTCGCGCCTCGGGGCCGGGTGCCGGCGGGCGGGTGGACCACGACCCGGGGGCCGGCCACCGTGACGAGGGCCTCCGGCGAGCTGCCGACGACGTCGTAAGGGCTCTGGGTGCCGGCGAAGCGCAGCAGGTACATGTACGGCGACGGGTTGCTGGTCCGCAGCACCCGGTAGATGTCGAGGGCGTCGACGTCGGTGGTCATCTCGAAGCGCTGGCTGAGCACGACCTGGAAGGCATCGCCGTCCCGGATGTGCTCGCGGACCCGCTCGACGCCGTCCATGTAGGCCTGGGCCGATGGGCCACTCACCTGGGGTACGACGGTGCTGTCCAGCGTGGCAACGGTCGACGGGCTGGCCGAGGCGAGGTCGGCGGCCATGGCGTCCAGGCGGGCGACCGCGTCGGCGTGGGACCCACCGGCGAGCACGTTGGCGATGAGCAGGACGCTGCCGTCGCTGTGGTCCAGCACGGCCAGGTCGGTGGCGAGCAGCATCGCGAGCTCGGGCATCCCGAGGTCGTCCGGTGCGGTCGACGGCAGCCGCTCGAGCCGGCGCACAACGTCGTAGCCGAGGTAGCCGACCAGCCCCCCGGTCAGCGGTGGAAGGTTCGGTGAGCGGGGCGAGCGAAGCTGGCGCGACAGCACCCGGACGGCCTCGAGCGGGTCGGTCGGCAGCTCGCCGATGTCGGGGCCCGTCCAGGAGGTGACGCCGTCCTGCTCGGTGAGCACTCCGGCGCACCGGACCCCGACGAAGGACCAGCGCGACCACTGCTTGCCCTGCTCGGCGCTCTCGAGCAGGAAGGTGCCGGGCCGGTTGCCGGCCAGCTTGCGGTAGATCCCGACCGCGGTCTCGCCGTCGGCGAGCAGCCGCCGCACGACAGGGACGACGGGCTGGTCGAGGGCCGCGAACTCCTCCGCGGTGGGGCTGGTGACGCCGTACCTCACGGGCGCGCGCCCACCACGACCAGCAGCGCGACGGCGTCGAAGCAGGCGCGGTCGCCGGTGTGGCAGGCCCCGCCGACCTGGTCGACGCGGACCAGCAAGGTGTCGCCGTCGCAGTCCAGAGCGACGCTCTTGACCCACTGCTGCGAGCCGGAGGTCTCGCCCTTGACCCAGTACTCCTGGCGGCTGCGGGACCAGTAGGTGCAGCGGCCGGTTGTGAGGGTGAGGTGTAGCGCCTGGTCGTCCATCCACCCGACCATGAGCACCTCGCCGGTGTCGTGCTGCTGGCATACCGCAACGACCAGCCCGTCGCGGTCGCGCTTGAGGCGGCCAGCGATCGAGGCGTCGAGCTCGGTGGGGCGCACGGCACCGCTCGGGGTGACGGTCGGAGCATCGGTCATGCGGGCATCTTCCCAGTCGCGTGCGGGCGCAGCAGGACCGGACCCCCGACGGCGATCGCCATGCCGACGACGGCGATGCAGCCCAGCGCGAAGGGCAGCGAGCTGGCCGCGGAGATGACGCCGATCAGCGGGGGGCCGGCGACGAAACCGGCGTAGCCCAAGGCGCTGACGGTCGCCAGGTCCGCCCCCTGCCGTCCGGCGTCGGCGCGCGCCCCGACGGCGGAGTACAGGACGGGGGCGAGCACGGAGGTGCCAGCGCCGGCGAGCAGCAGGCCGCCGAGGGCGACGGCAGGCGACGGGGCGAGCGCGACAACCAACACGCCTGCGGCCAGGGCCCCGCCGCAGGCGGCCACGACCAGGTGGTCGGCCCACCGGACCAGTCCCCCGGCCAGGCGACCAACGGCCATGGCGCCGGCGAACACCGCAGGCCCGAGCCCGCTGACGGCAGGCGAGGCACCGAGCCCCCGCTCCAAGTGCAGCGCGCTCCAGGACTGGACGGCATCCTCGGCAAGGAAGGCCCCCGCGGTCAGGACCCCGACGCCGAGCAGGACCGCGGGCAGCCGCGAACGGGGTCCGGTCGAAGGCTCCCGGTCGACGTCGACCCGCCGGTAGTCGGGCTGGGTGAGCCCGACAGTCACGACGAGGACGGCGACGGTGCCAAGGACCGGCAGCGGCCCCGCACCAGCCTGCCGGGCCACGCCCGCGCTGGCGCTGCCGACGAGCACCCCGACGGAGAAGGCGCCGTGCCCGACGCTCATGAGCCGGCCGGACTCGAGCCGCTCCCAGGCCGCGGTGGCGGTGTTGGCGGTGATGTCCAACGCGCCGGTCGCGAGGCCGAGCAGGACCAGAGCCCCGACGAGCGCGGGCAACGACCCGGCGAGCGCCGCGACCGGCAGGACGAGCGCGAACAGCACCAGACTGACGGGCAGCATCCGCCGGGCACCGAGCCGGTCGACGAGCCGGCCGGCGACGGGCATGACCGGCACGGCCGACAGGGCGACGGCGGCGAGCGCGAGGCCCAGCTGGCCGTCGCCTACCCCAGCCCGCTGGCGGATCGCGGGCAGCACCGCGGCCCAGGCGCCCCAGAACGCACCGAAGACCACGAACGCCAGGAGCAGCCCCCGCCGCTCGCGGGGTGCGGCCCCGGTCAGCGGGACTGCGAGATCCATGAGGAATGCAGGTCGGCGTAGGTGCCCGGGACCGCCACCAGGTCATCGTGGGAGCCACGCTGGACGACGACGCCGCGGTCGACGACGAGGACCTCGTCGGCGGCCTCTGCCGTCGAGAGGCGGTGGGCGATCGTCAGGGTCGTGCGGCCCCGGGTGAGGGAGTCCAGAGCCCGGGCGAGCCGGACCTCGGTGGAGGGGTCGACGGCGCTGGTGGCCTCGTCAAGGACGAGCAGGTCGGGGTCGGCGACGTAGGCGCGGGCGATCGCGACGAGCTGGCGCTCCCCAACTGACAGCGACTGACCGCGCTCCCCCACCGAAGTGTGCAGTCCGGCTGGGAGCTGCTCGACCCAGTCGGCCAGCCCCAGCTCGGTGAACGCGATCTGCACCTCGGCGTCGGTCGCGTCGGCCTTGCCGTAGCGGACGTTGTCGACCACCGTCGTGTCGAACAGGAAGCCGTCCTGCGGGACCATGACGACCCGGCTGCGCAGCGAGGCGAACGACACCTCCCGCAGCGGTACGCCGGACAGGAGCACCTCGCCGCGGGTCGGGTCCATCAGCCGGGTAAGCAGCTTGGCGAAGGTGGTCTTGCCGCTGCCGGTCTCACCGACGACGGCGACCCGGGTGCGGGCCGGGATCGTCAGGTCGACATCGTGCAGCACGTCTGGCCCGCCGGGGTAGGCGAAGCCGACGTGGGCGAACGCGATGTCGACGGGGCCCGGGGGCAGCGAGCGCCCGGGCACGGGGTCGCCCACGTCGGTGGGGGTGTCCAGGACGCCCAGGACGCGGCGCATGCCGGCGATGGCGTTCTGCGCCTCGTTGAGCACCTCGGTCGCGACCTGCACCGGCTGCACAAAAAGGTTGACGAGAAACAGGAACCCGATGAGCCGGCCGAGCGTGAGCTGCCCGTCGACTGCTAGCAGGACCCCGACGACGATGACGGCGCTGTTGGCCAGGGCAGTGGTGATCTCGCCGCTGCAGAAGGTGGTAGCCGCGATGGTCTGCGCCCGGGTCTGCGCCTTCTTGGTGCGCTCGACGGCGCTGTCGATCCGCTCGGCCGTGCGCTGCTGCGCGCCGTACGCCCTGATGACAGGGGCGCCGACGACAGTCTCCGAGACGGCGCCGAGCATCTCGCCGATCCGCTCGCGCACCCCGCCGTACGCCTTCTGCAAACGCTTCTGGAAGGCCTTCACGGCGAGGACCAGCGGCAGCATGCAAACGTAGACGACGAGGGTGAGCTGCCAGGACCAGATGGCCATGAGGACAGTCGCGAGCAGGACCTGACCGGCCGAGACGACGACGATGATCCCGCCGAACTGCATGAACGTGCTGATCGTGTCGACGTCGCCGGTGACGCGAGAGACGAGGGAGCCGCGGCGCTCGGAGGCCTGGTGCAGCACCGACAGGTCGTGGACGCGCCGGAAGGCCCGGGTGCGCAGGGCGAGCAGGCCGTTCTCCGTCGTGCGGTAGAGCCGGACGTTCATCAGGTAGTTGGCGACGGCCGTGAGCAGCACCGCCAGCGCCGCGAGCGAACACACCACCTGGACCAGGCGCAGGTCCGGGTGGTCGGCCTTGAGCCCGTGGTCGATGGTCTGCTGCACCGCGACGGGTACGACGATCCGCCCTGCTGTCGACAGCAGGGCGAGCAGCAGGGTGGTGCGCAGGCCGGCGCGGAACTCGGGGGCAAGCCTCAGACCGTGGGCGAGGACGGCGAACGAGCCCCGCTCGACGGTGGTGTCTACGGTCGTCCGGTCCGACGCCTCACGGTCGGGCGCGGTGGTGGTCACGCGTTCTCCCGGGTCAGCTCGTCACCGGCGTGCTCGGCGAGCCGCTCGACCTCGGCCCGCTCGTAGGCGGTGACAAGGTCGCGGTAGCCGCCACACCGGATGACGAGTTCGTCGTGCGTGCCCCGGTCGACGACTCTGCCCTCGTCGACGAAGACGACCTCGTCAGCCAGCGCGATGGTCGCCCGGCGGTAGGCGACGACGACAACCGTGGCCTCGGTGGCCGAGCCGCGCAGGCCGGCCAGAATGCGCTGCTCGACGGACGGGTCGACGGCGGAGGTCGCGTCGTCCAGGACCAGCAGGCGCGGCCCGCGCACGATGGCGCGGGCGAGCGCCAACCGCTGCCGCTGACCGCCCGACAGGGTTGTGCCGCGCTCCCCCACCACGCTGTCCAGGCCGTGGGCCAGGGCGGCGACGAATCCGTCGGCCTGGGCGACCCGCAGGGCGGCCCAGACCTGCTCGTCAGTGATGGCGGCGCCGAGGGTGACGTTGCCTCGGACGCTGTCGTCGAACAGGAACGTGGTCTGCGGGGCGAGGGCGGCGACGTCAGACAGGGCGCCGGGGGCGAACGAGCGCACGTCCGACCCGTCGTACAGAACGGTGCCTGAGGCGGGGTCGACGAGGCGCACGAGCAGGGTGGCCAGCGTGGACTTGCCTGAACCGGTGGGGCCGACGACCGCGACGGTGCGGCCGGGGACGACATCGAAGGAGACGTCGTGCAGGACCGTGTCGTCGCCGTAGGCGAAGCCGACATGCTCCACCGACAGCCCGGTCGCGCGGTCGGTGGCCGGATAGGCGGTGCCGTGCTCCTGGGCGCCCTGCGCGGTCACGACCCGCTGGACGCGGTCGTAGCCGACGACGCTGCGGGGCAGCTCGTTGAGCACCCAGCCGATGGCGCGGACGGGGAAGGCCATGAGGGTGAACAGGTAGGCGACGCGGACCAGCGTGCCCGCGTCGATCTGCCCGCTCGCGACCCGGCTGGACCCAACGACCAGGACGAGCAGCGTGCCCAGGACGGGCAGTGCCTCCATGAGCGGGTCGAACAGGCCGCGGACCCGGCCGACCTGCACGAGGGTGTCGCGCAGCTCGCTGGAGATGGCGGTAAACCGCTCGGTCTCGGAGGTCTCCCGCCCGAGGGTCTTGACGACCAAGGCCCCGTCGAAGGACTCGTGGGCGACGGTGCTTACCTCGCCGCGCAGCTGCTGGGCCCGGGTCATCAGCGGAGACATCCGCCGGCTGTAGAAGACGGTCAGGACCGCGATGGCGGGGAAGATGACGCTGCCGACCAGGGCGAGAACGGGGTCGGTGACGAACAGCAAGATCAGGACCGCGATGAGCATCCCCACGACCCCGACGGCGAACGGGAAGGGCGCGATCGGGTACCACGCGGCCTCGACGTCGCTGTTGGCGTTGCTGAGCAACTCACCCGTGGGGTGCTGCTGGTGCCACTCCAGCGGCAGCTCGAGGTAGCGCCGGGTGACCCGACGCCGGTACGTCGCCTGGAGGCGGTACTGCATCACTCCAGCCCCGAGCCGACGGCCCAGGATCCCGACGACCTTGAGCATCGCGACGCCCAGCACGAGCAGGACAGCCGAGCCGAGGGTTGCGGCGGTCGTGTCGCCGTTGCGGATCGCGGGGGCGATGACCGTGCTGGTGACGTGCCCGAAGACGTACGCCTGGGCGATGGTCATGGCGCCGAAGAGTGCGCTGCCGAGGACGCTCACGGCGAAGACCCGTGGCTCCTCGCGGACCGCCACCCCGAGCACTCCAAAGCCTCGCCGCAGCACGTGTGCGCTGGGGCGGGTGAGCTCAGGGGTCACGAGGGTCCGTCCGGTCGAAGGAGCGTGCACCGTGCACGCGTCCTTCCAGGTGCAAGGGGCACTGCCGCCCGACCATTCCCGGCGTGGCGAGGCCCGCCCGGCGGCGCATGCCTTTCATGCTCCCTGCCACGCCATTCCGGGGCGCTCTGGAGCAGTCCGGTGAGCGAAAGTTTGTGCACAGCAGCTGCTTTGCCTCTTGTGTTGGCTTGTATTCGAACGTACTATGGAGTGATGTCCGGGACCCGTCGTGCTGCTGCCGCACAAGGCAAGCGTGAGGCCCTGGCGTTTCTGGCTGCCCTGGAGCGCCGTGAGGCGGTGCTGTTCGCGAA